>JAJECB010000312.1 GCA_022822245.1 Gammaproteobacteria bacterium | reverse complement strand
GCGATCAGGGCGCCGATCGCACCGTGAGCTACGTCGCGCATGTCCGTATTCTGCCTGAACGAGGCGCCGAGCGTCATCGCCCGGCGCGGCTTGCCGGGAGCGGGGACGTGGAGCGCGGGAAGGGAGGCGATCAGCCCTCGGCGACAGCCGCGAGCCCGGACGGGTCGAGGATCTCGATCCGTTTCGGCCCGTCGCGGCGAATGAGGTCGGCCTGCTCGAGCGCGAGCAGCGCGCGGCTGACGGTTTCCGCTCGCATCCCGAGCAGGTCGGCGATATCGTTCCGGGAGAAGGGCAGGTTGACCGCCTGTCCGTCCGGGTTCAGACGCTCGCGCAGGCTGAGCAGCAGGTGCGCGAGCCGCTCCGACGGGTCCAGCCGGGCGAGGGCGGCGATCCGGTCGCGCAACGCCTCGATGTGGCCGATCGCGTCGGAACGAACGTAGCGCTCGATGCACCGGCAGTCGGCGGGGTCGAAGTCCGCCTCCAGGTTCGGGATCAGGCACAGGAGGAAGTCGGGCGACGCGGTGATAACGCGGCCGCTCCGAACACCGTCCTCCCTCGCATGAAGCACTTCGCCAGGGATCAGGAAGTCCGTGATCGCGCGCCGTCCGTCCTCGAAAGTGCTTCGCACGGCGAGGGTTCCGCGGGAGACGACGGCGAGGTCCCAACCGGCGAGCCCTCTTCCGTTCTCTTCGATCAGCCGCTCCGGCGCGGCGTGGCGGACGGCCTCGCGGAACCGCTTCCGGAGTGGCTCCGGCAACCGACCGCAGAACCCGTGCTCGCGCCCGGGACAGTCCGTGCAGTGCTGGGGTTCGAGCGATTCCCGTGCCACCTGACTTTCTTCGAGAACGGAGAGTTCGAGAGGATGATAGCGGCTTTCCTTGCGTCGGTTAACCCGGAAAAATCACTGATTTCCACCCGGCGAGCGGGCAAGCCTCGGATGGCTTGCCCGGCCTGCAAGCGGAGCAGGGACTGCGGAGCACAGCAGGTGGCCGACGCTACGTCGAAACGGCTTGAGGGAATACGCCCGGTCACCGGGAGCGGATCGGCGTCCGGGGCAGGAGATCGTTGATTTTTCCGGATCAAACACGTCCCGGCCAGGATACTTCGATCCGGAGCGCCTCCTCGATGACAACTTCTCATCCTGGGGGCCGTCCCTCCCCGGGAAGTCGAAACTGACTTGGATCAGGGAAATCCGGCGTTTCCTCTGGTTTCATTATCGCCGTGTCGGCCCGTGCGGCCGGTGTCGGTCCGCGCGGGTGATGCCGTCTCGCGCGGTCGGCCGGCCCGCACGGGCCGGCCGTACCGGCGGCCGTCGAGGGCTCGAACGATGCAGACTCTCGCTGACATTCCCCCGCGCCAGCAACACCAGGCCCTCGGTGTCAGCACGTTCGCGTTCACCGTCTGCTTCGCGGTCTGGACCATCTTCTCCATCATCGGGATCCGCATCAAGCAGGATCTCGGGCTCACCGACACCGAGTTCGGCATCCTCGTCGCGACTCCCATCCTGACCGGCTCCTTGAGCCGCATCTTTCTCGGCATCTGGACCGACCAGTACGGCGGACGCATCGTTTACACGTTGCTGATGGCGGTGACCGCGGTCGCCGCCTGGATGCTCTCCACCGTCAGCACGTACCCGATGTTCCTCCTCGCCGCCCTCGGGGTCGGGCTCGCGGGAGGCTCGTTCGCGGTCGGCATCGCGTTCGTGTCGCGGTGGTACGACCGCGACCGCCAGGGGACCGCCCTCGGGATGTTCGGGATCGGCAACGTGGGCGCGGCGGTCACCAATTTCGGAGCACCGTTCCTGCTCCTCGCGTTCGGATGGGAGCGGGCGGCCCAGATCTACGCCGTGGTCCTCCTCGTCACCGCGGTCCTGTTCTATATCGCGACGAAGGAGGATCCGGTCACCGCGGCGCGCAAGGCGGCGGGGGAGAAGCCGCGCTCGGCGCTCCTGCAGCTCGAGCCCCTGCGGCTTCTCCAGGTCTGGAGGTTCTCCCTCTACTACTTCTTCGTCTTCGGGGCGTTCGTGGCCCTGGCCCTCTGGCTCCCTCGCTACTACGTCGGCGTCTACGGCCTCGACGTCAAGACCGCAGGCATGCTGGCCGCCGCCTATGCGCTCCCCGGCAGCATCTTCCGGGCCCTCGGCGGATACCTCTCGGATCGCTACGGCGCGCGCCTCGTCATGTACTGGACGTTCATCGTGAGCGTCGTCGTGTGCTTCTTCCTGAGCTACCCCTCGACGGACTATGTCGTGCAGGGGGTCGAAGGGCCCATCTCGTTCAACATCACCATCTCGCTCCCGATCTTCGTCTCGCTCACGGTCGTCCTCGGCTTCGTGATGTCGCTCGGCAAGGCCGCGGTCTACAAGCACATCCCGGTCTACTACCCCGAGCACGTGGGCTCGGTCGGAGGCCTGGTCGGGATGATCGGCGGGCTCGGAGGGTTCATCCTCCCGATCTGCTTCGGGGTGATGAACGACTTGATCGGGGTGTGGACGAGCTGCTTCATGCTGCTCTTCGCCCTGGTCGGGATCGCGCTCGTCTGGATGCATTTCGCCATCCGCCTCATGGAGCGCCGGGAGGCGGCCGAGCGCCTCGACCGGCTGCCCGAGCTTCCCGAGCTCCTCTCCGTGCACGCGCCGGAGCACCACGGGGCGCTCGGTCCCCGGGGCCGGACGCCGCCCCCGGGCGCCCCGGCGACCTGAGCCCGGGCACCGACCCGGACCGCGAGGAGAAACGCGATGGGCAAGGACCTCCGGGGCTGGACACCGGAAGACGAGGGCTACTGGAAGGAGACCGGGCGGGCCATCGCGAACCGCAACCTCTGGATCTCGATCCCGAGCCTCCTCTGCGGCTTCGCGGTGTGGCTCTACTGGGGGATCATCACCGTCCAGATGCTGAACCTCGGGTTCCCGTTCGAGAAGCCCGAGCTCTTTACCCTCTCCGCGGTGGCGGGCCTCACCGGCGCGACCCTGCGCATCCCGAGCACCTTCTTCATCCGCATCGCGGGGGGGCGGAACACGATCTTCCTCACCACCCTGCTGCTGGTGATCCCGGCCGTCGGGACCGGTCTCGCCCTGCGCGACCCGAGCACCCCCCTCTGGCAGTTCCAGATCCTCGCCTTCCTGTCGGGGATCGGCGGCGGGAACTTCGCCTCCTCGATGTCGAACATCAGCTTCTTCTTCCCCAAGCGGGTGCAGGGCTACGCGCTCGGGATGAACGCGGGGCTCGGCAACTTCGGCGTCACCACCATGCAGATCCTGGTGCCCCTGGTGATGACGATGAGCGTGTTCGGCGGCGAGCCGCTGGTGCTCCAGAACACGAGCGGGACCCTCATCGGCAAGATCCCGGCCGGGAGCGAGACCTGGATCCACAACGCGGGCTTCATATGGCTCGTGTTCCTGATCCCCCTCGGCTTCGCGACCTGGTTCGGGATGAACAACATCCGCGACGAGCACGTGTCTCCGAACATCGGGAGCCCGTTCCGGGGCTTCGCGATCATCCTCGTGATGCTGGTGATCGGTCTCTTCACCGCCGCGTGCGGCCTGTGGCTGATGCTGCCGGAGAAGGTCGGCGGCTCCGGGTTCGATCTGAGCAAGTGGCTCGTGCTCCCGCTGGTGATTGCGGGCACGGTGGGGCTCCTGCGGCTGCTCCCGGGCGAGGTCGGACGCAACCTCCACCACCAGTATCGGATCTTCGACAACAAGCACACCTGGGCGATGACCGTCATCTACACGATGACGTTCGGCTCGTTCATCGGCTACGCGGCGACCTTCGCCCTCGCCACCAAGGTGGTGTTCGGGTTCTCGCACGTGATGGTCGACGGGGTGATGACCCACGACACGGCCAACCCGAACGGACCGAGCGCGCTCACCTACGCCTGGATGGGGCCCTTCATCGGCGCCCTCATCCGGCCCGTCGGGGGGACGATCTCGGACCGGATCGGCGGCGCCAAGGTGACCCAGATCATCTCCGTGGTGATGGTCGCGAGCGCGCTCGGGGTCGCCTGGGTCCTCGAGCGGGCCTACGCGTCCGCGACCCCCGAGCAGTACTTCGTCCCCTTCCTGCTCCTGTTCCTGGTCCTCTTCGCGGCGACCGGGATCGGCAACGGCTCGACCTTCCGCACCATCGCGGTGGTGTTCGACCGCGAGCAGGCGGGTCCGGTGCTCGGGTGGACCTCGGCGGTCGCGGCCTACGGGGCGTTCGTCATCCCGAAGGTGTTCGGCGAGCAGATCCGGGCCACCACCCCCGAGTACGCGCTCTACGGCTTCGCCGCGTTCTACGCGGTGTGCATCGTCATAAACTGGTGGTTCTACCTGCGGAAGGACGCATATGTCCGGAATCCCTGAAGCGCCCCCGCTCCCCAGGAGGGAATCATGAGCCACTTGATTGACCTGCGGCGAAAAAGGGGTCAACGTGGGTCGTCCGGTGCTCCGGAGTTTGCGGCATGAGAAGCGCGAGACCCGCTCCAACCCCGTTTTCGCCATGCGCGCCGATGTCCCGCCCCCGCTTCCGGAGTGAACCATGAGTCACCTGATCGACAGGCTGAACTTCCTCCGCGCGACGAACGTGGGGAGCTTCGCGGACGGTCACGGGGTGACCACCGCGGAGAATCGTGACTGGGAGGACGCGTACCGCAAGCGCTGGCAGCACGACAAGATCGTGCGTTCCACCCACGGGGTGAACTGCACGGGCTCGTGCTCGTGGAAGATCTACGTCAAGGGCGGAATCGTCACCTGGGAGACCCAGCAGACCGACTACCCGCGCACGCGTCCGGACCTCCCCGATCACGAGCCGCGGGGCTGCTCGCGGGGGGCGAGCTACAGTTGGTACCTCTACTCGGGCGGCCGGCTGAAGTACCCGCTCGTGCGCTCGCGGCTGCTCCGGCTCTGGCGCGAGGCGCGCGCGACCCTTACCCCCGTCGCCGCCTGGGCGTCGATCGTCGAGGACCCGGACAAGCGCGCCTCGTACACCTCCCGGCGCGGGCTCGGTGGGTTCGTCCGCTCCCGCTGGGACGAGGTGACCGAGCTCGTCGCGGCCGCGAACGCCTACACCATCCGCAGGTACGGGCCGGACCGGATCTTCGGCTTCTCCCCGATCCCCGCGATGTCCATGGTCTCCTACGCGGCGGGCTCGCGCTATCTCTCCCTCCTCGGCGGGGTGTGCATGTCCTTCTACGACTGGTACTGCGACCTCCCGCCCTCGAGCCCCCAGACCTGGGGCGAGCAGACCGACGTTCCCGAGTCGGCCGACTGGTACAACTCGAGCTTTCTCATCGTGTGGGGCTCGAACGTTCCCCAGACCCGCACCCCGGACGCCCACTTCTTCACCGAGGCGCGCTACAAGGGGGCGAAGTCGGTGGTGATCTGCCCCGACTACTCCGAGGCGAGCAAGTTCGCCGACGTGTGGCTCGACGTGAAGCAGGGCACCGACGCGGCGCTCGCGATGGCGTTCGGGCACGTCATCCTGCGCGAGTTCCACGTCGACCGGGAGGTGGAGTACTTCGCCGACTACTGCCGTCGCTACACCGACATGCCGATGCTGGTGCGCCTCGTCGAGCGGGACGGACACCTCGTGCCGGAACGGATGCTCCGCGCCTCCGACCTCGAGGGGCAGGGCGGCGAGTCCAACAACCCCGAGTGGAAGCCGCTCGTGATCGACGACGGGACCGGACAGGTGGTGGTGCCCCGGGGGTCGATCGGGTTCCGGTGGGGCGAGAAGGGCAAGTGGAACCTCGAGCCCCGGGACGCGGAGGGGCGGGAGGTGAACCTTCGCATGTCCCTCCTCGAGGACCGCGACGAGGTCGCGGCGGTCGGCTTTCCCTATTTCGGCAACCTCGAGCACGCCCATTTCGCGAGCACCGACCATCCGAGCGTGCTTGTCCGCAACGTCCCCGCGAAACGCCTGCGGCTTGGCGAAGGCGAGGCGCTCGTCGCCACCGTGTTCGATCTCCTCGTCGCGAACTACGGGATCGACCGGGGTCTCGGAGGGGCGCACGTCGCCACCTCCTACGACGAGATGGAGCCCTGCACCCCCGCCTGGGCGGAGGCGATCACCGGCATCTCGCGGGATCGGATCGCGTCCGTCGCCCGGGGCTTCGCCGGCAACGCGGAGCGCACCCACGGGCGCTCGATGGTGATCATCGGGGCGGCGATGAACCACTGGTACCACATGGACATGAACTACCGCGGGGTCATCAACCTGCTCGTCATGTGCGGCTGCGTCGGCCAGTCCGGAGGCGGCTGGTCGCACTACGTGGGCCAGGAGAAGCTCCGCCCCCAGACCGGGTGGCTGCCGCTCGCGTTCGCCCTCGACTGGAGCCGACCGCCCCGGCACATGAACTCGACGTCCATGTGGTACGCCCACACCGACCAGTGGCGCTACGAGGCCCTCGACGTGGAGGAGATCCTGTCTCCGACCGCGCCCGAGGGCGACTGGAGCGGCGCGCTCATCGACTACAACGTGCGCGCGGAGCGGATGGGCTGGCTGCCGTCCGCCCCCCAGCTCGGGACCAATCCCCTCGACGTCGCCCGGGCCGCCGCGGACGCGGGGCGCGAGGCGGGCGAGCACGTCGTGGAGCAGCTCCGCTCCGGCGAGCTTCGCATGGCCTGCGAGGACCCCGACGACCCCGCGAACTGGCCGCGCAACCTCTTCGTGTGGCGTTCGAACCTCCTCGGCTCGTCCGGCAAGGGCCACGAGTACTTCCTCAAGCACCTGCTCGGCACCGCGCACGGGGTCATGGGGAAGGACCTCGGCGAGACGGGCGGAAAGAAGCCGCGCGAGGTCGTGTGGCGGGACCCGGCCCCGGAAGGCAAGCTCGACCTCCTCGTCACCCTCGACTTCCGCATGTCGACCACCTGCCTGTACTCCGACGTGGTCCTCCCGACCGCGACCTGGTACGAGAAGAACGACCTCAACACGACGGACATGCACCCCTTCATCCACCCCCTCACCGCGGCCGTCGACCCGGTGTGGGAGTGCCGGAGCGACTGGGAGATCTACAAGGCCATCGCGCGCAAGTTCTCCGAGATCGCGCCGGAGGTCCTCGGGGTCGAGCCGGACGTGGTGCTCGCCCCGATCCTCCACGACACCCCGGGCGAGCTCGCCCAGCCCCTCGGGGTCGAGGAGTGGAAGGCGGGCGAGACCGAGCCGGTCCCCGGACGGACCATGCCGTCGGTCGTCACCGTCGAGCGCGACTACCCCGGCCTCTACGACCGCTTCACCGCCCTCGGCCCGCTCCTCGACCGGGCCGGCAACGGCGGCAAGGGGATCTCCTGGAACACGAGCCGCGAGGTGGAGGCGCTCCGGCGGCTGAACGGGGAGGCGCCCCGCGACGGCCCGACCCGGGGGCTCGCCCGCATCGAGAGCGACATCGACGCGGCGGAGGTCGTCCTCATGCTCGCGCCGGAGACCAACGGCGAGGTCGCGGTCAAGGCGTGGGAGGCGCTCGGGGCGCACACCGGGCTCGAGCATACCCACCTCGCCTTGCCCAAGAAGGACGAGAAGATCCGGTTCCGGGACGTCGTCGCGCAGCCGCGGAAGATCATCTCGTCGCCGACCTGGTCCGGCCTCGAGTCCGAGCACGTCTGCTACAACGCGGGCTACACGAACGTCCACGAGCTCATTCCGTGGCGGACCCTGACCGGCCGCCAGCAGCTCTACCAGGACCACCTCTGGATGCGGGCCTTCGGGGAGGCGCTCCCCGCGTACCGCCCCCCCATCGACACCAAGACCATCGCGCCGGTCGCGCACGTGGAGGAGCGCGGGGGGGAGGGCCGGCCCCGGCTGGTGCTGAACTTCATCACCCCGCACCAGAAATGGGGCATCCATTCAACGTATTCCGACAATCTCCTCATGCTGACCCTGAATCGAGGTGGGCCGGTCGTGTGGCTGTCCGAGGCGGACGCGGGACGGGCCGGCATCGAGGACAACGACTGGGTAGAGGCGTACAACGCGAACGGGGCGCTCACCGCCCGCGCGGTGGTCTCGCAGCGGATCCGCGAGGGGACCATCTTCATGTACCACGCCCAGGAGAAGATCGTGAACACGCCGGGCTCGGAGGTGACCGGCGGGCGGGGCGGGATCCACAACTCGGTGACCCGGACGATCACCAAGCCCACCCACATGATCGGGGGCTACGCTCAGCTTTCCTACGGGTTCAACTACTACGGCACGGTGGGGGCGAACCGCGACGAGTTCGTGATCGTCCGCAAGATGGAACGGGTGGACTGGCTGGAACCGCCGCCCGCGGTTCCCGCGACCGGGGAGGCGGCACGATGAAGATACGGGCCCAGATCGGCAAGGTGCTGAACCTTGACAAGTGCATCGGCTGCCACACCTGCTCGGTGACCTGCAAGAACGTATGGACGAACCGCGACGGCATGGAGTACGCCTGGTTCAACAACGTCGAGACGAAGCCGGGAACCGGCTATCCCGACGACTGGGAGGACCAGGAGAGGTGGAACGGCGGCTGGAAGCGGACCCGCTCGGGGAAGATCAAGCCGAAGATGGGGGGCAAGCTCGCCATCCTCGCGAAGCTCTTCGGCAACCCGGACCTTCCCCAGATCGACGACTACTACGAACCCTTTACCTTCGACTACGAGCACCTGCAGCGCGCCCCGGAGGGCGACGCGGCGCCGACCGCGCGGCCCCGCTCGCTCCTCACCGGCGAGCGCATGGAGAAGATCGAGGGCGGCCCGAACTGGGAGGAGATCCTCGGCGGGGAGTTCTCCAAGCGCTCGCGGGACACCAACTTCGAGGGGCTCCAGCGGGAGATCTACGGCGAGTTCAAGAACACGTTCATGATGTATCTGCCGCGCCTCTGCGAGCACTGCCTCAACCCCTCGTGCGTCGCCGCCTGCCCGTCGGGGGCGATCTACAAGCGCGAGGAAGACGGCATCGTGCTCATCGACCAGGAGAAGTGCCGGGGCTGGCGGATGTGCGTCTCCGGGTGCCCGTACAAGAAGATCTACTTCAACTGGTCCTCGGGCAAGTCCGAGAAGTGCACGTTCTGCTATCCGCGCATCGAGAGCGGGCAGCCGACGGTGTGCTCGGAGACCTGCGTCGGGCGCATCCGCTACCTCGGGGTGATCCTCTACGACGCGGACCGCATCGAGGCGGCGGCGAGCGTCGCGGACGAGACCCGCCTCTACCACGAGCAGCTCGACGTGTTCCTCGACCCGACCGACCCCGAGGTGCTCGCGCAAGCGCGCCGCGACGGGATCCCCGAGGCATGGCTCGAGGCGGCGGCACGCTCCCCGGTCTGGCGCCTCGCCATGGACTGGCGGGTGGCGTTCCCCCTGCACCCCGAGTTCCGGACCCTCCCCATGGTGTGGTACGTGCCGCCGCTCTCGCCGCTTCAGTCCGCCGCGGAGGCGGGGATGATCGAGATGGACGGCGCGGTGCCGGACGTGCGTTCCCTGCGGATCCCGGTCCGCTACCTTGCGAACCTCCTCACCGCCGGCGAGGAGGAGCCGGTCGTGCGCGCCCTCGAGCGCATGCTCGCGATGCGGGCCTACATGCGTTCGAAGACGGTGGACGAGGCGGCGGACGAGGAGATCGCATCCCGGGTCGGGCTCACCGCAGCGCAGATCGAGGACATGTACCGTCTCATGGCCCTCGCCCGGTACGAGGACCGCTTCGTGATCCCCACCACCCATCGCGAGACGGCCGAGGACGCCTACGACCTCCAGGGTTCGTGCGGTTTCAGCTTCGGCAACGAGAGCTCGGGCGGGTCGTCGCGGCCGAACCTCTTCGGGGGCCCGCGCCGGCGTTCGGTCACCGTCCGCACCCCGACGGAGTTCATCCGGTGATCCGCACCCTCAAGGTGCTGTCCCTCCTCCTCGCCTACCCGACGGAGGAGATCCGGGCGGCGGCACCGTCCTTCTCGGCGGTCCTCGACGAGGAGGGCCTGCTCCCCGAGGGGCGGCGCGGCGCGCTTCGCCGGTTCGCCGCCCAGCTCGGCGAGCGCGGCCTCTACGATCTCGAGGAGCGCTACGTCCTCCTCTTCGACCGGACGAGGTCGCTCTCGCTGCACCTCTTCGAGCACGTGCACGGGGAGAGCCGGGACCGCGGCCAGGCGATGGTGGAGCTCAAGGACCTCTACGCCGCGAACGGCCTGGAGATGCCCGCGAACGAGCTCCCGGACTACTTGCCGCTCTTTCTCGAGTTCCTGTCCACGCGGCCCCTCGGGGAGGCGCGGGAGTACCTCGGGGACATCGTGCACATCGTGACCGTGCTGAGGGAGCGCCTCGGGAGGCGAAAGAGCATCTACGCGGAGGTGTTCGCGGCGATCGAGACCCTCGCCGGGGTCAGACCGGACCGGCAGGACGTCGAAGAGCTGCTCGAGCGCCCGGACGACGACCCGAACGATCTGGAGGCAATCGACCGGGTGTGGGAGGAGGAGCCGGTGACCTTCGGGGGACCCGGCCCGGACGCATCGGCCTCCTGCGGCCCGGACCGGGTGGCAGCGCAGATCCGCGCCGGCCGCCGCCCGCCCCCGGACCCCGGGAACGGAACCCGGAGCGCCGGGCGAGGCTCCTGAGCGGCACGCGGAACGAACGAGGAGGAGACGAGCCCATGGCCGGCTATCTCGACACCCTGCTGTTCGGCATCTATCCCTACGTCGCGCTCGCCGTGCTCGTGGTCGGCTCCATCGTCCGCTACGACCGGGAGCCCTACACGTGGCGCTCCGGGTCGAGCCAGATCCTCCGCCGTCGCCAGCTCATCGTGGGCTCGGTGCTGTTCCACGTCGGGGTCATCATCGTGTTCCTCGGTCACCTCGTGGGCCTCCTGACCCCCATCCAGGTCTTCGACGCCCTCGGCATCAGTCACGGCTTCAAGCAGCTCATGGCGATCGTGGTCGGCGGGGTGGCGGGGCTCGCGGCCCTCGTCGGGGGGGGCC
>JAJECB010000243.1 GCA_022822245.1 Gammaproteobacteria bacterium | reverse complement strand
ATCCTCCTCGACGACATGGACGAGGGGAACGGCCCGATGATGGTGCTCCCCCGGAGCCACCTCGGGCCGCTCCACGACCACCACGACGCGCACGGGGCGTTCTGCGGCGGTATCGACCTCGCGCGCACCCCTCTCGACCTTTCGGGCGCGGTCGCCCTCACCGCGCCCGCCGGGAGCGTCACCATCCACCATGCGCGCCTCGTGCACGGCTCGGCCGTCAACCGGAGCGAGCGGCCGCGCCGGCTCCTGTTCTTCGAGTACGCGGCGGCGGACGCCTGGCCGCTCGCGGGGACCGAGCCCCTCGACGACCTCGACGGGTTCAACCGCCGGGTGGTGCACGGCGAGCCGACCCTCGAGCCCCGGCTCGCCCCGGCGCCGGTCCGGATCCCGCTCCCCAAGGCGGTCCACCAGGGCTCGCTCTACGAGAACCAGCGCACCCTCGGCCACCGCTACTTCGCGACCGCGGACGAGCCGGAGCCGAAGTCGGAGTCGGAGCCAGGTGCGGCCCGCGAGCGCGCGGCGGCCGCGGACTGACCTTGCCGCGCCCATGATCCGCGAGCCGGTCACCGGGCCGAGGGCCTGGACCCGCGCCACCATCCGGGACGAGGACTGGCGCGTCCCGATGACGGAGGGGTGCGCGGCGGAGATCGAACGCCTCGCCCGCATCCTCGAACGCGACCCCGTCCCTTCCTTCCTCCTCGACCCCGCCGACTACGAGCTCGACGCGTGCCGCGGCCTCATGGCCGAGGTGCGCCGCCGGCTCGACGACGGGCCGGGGGTGGTGGTGGTCGACCGGGTGCCGATCGAGGAACTTCCGGAGCGCCCGCGCCTCGAGGGGGCGTTCTGGCTGCTCGGGGCGATGGTGGGGCGCCCCGTCGTCCAGACCCGGGACGGGGAGGTGATGGTGGAGGTGACCGATACCGGGGTCCCGAAGCGGATCGGGGTGCGGGGCTTTCGCACCAACGTCGCCCAGCCCCCCCACGTCGACAACTCCTTCAACCACATCCCGCCCGACCACGTGAGCCTGCTCTGCCTGCGCGCGGCGCGCGAGGGCGGAGCGAGCCGGTTCGTGAGCTTCTACTCGGTCCACAACGTGCTGCTTGCCGAGCACCCGGAGGCGCTGGAACGCCTCTACCGGCCGTTCTACCAGGACCGCCAGGGCGACTTCTGGCCGGACGAGCCGCAGACCGTGTTCTTCCCGGTGTTCGAGCTGCGGCCGGAGCTTCGCTGCCGCTACACCCACTTCACCATCCCGGCCGGCTACGAGACGGCGGGGGTGGAGATGGATGCGCAGACGCGCGCCGCGTTCGAGACGATGACCCGGGTGGTGGAGGATCCGGCCCTTTGCTGCGAGTTCACCCTCAAGCCGGGCGAGCTTCAGTTCGTGAACAACCGCTGGTGCGGTCACGGGCGGGCGTCCTACACCGACCACCCGGACCCCGAGCGAAAGCGTCTCATGCTGAGGCTCTGGCACCGCGACGGCGGGGCGCGCCGCTACCGCGGCTGAACCCGGACGCCCGCGGCCCTCGTCCCGCGTCCGCCAGCCGGGGCGGGCTCTCTCAGCGGGCGCGGAAGTGCCGGCCGATGAGCTGGCGGTGGACCTGGTTCGTCCCCTCCCAGATCTGGGTGATCTTGGCGTCCCGCATCAGCCGTTCGACGCGGTAGTCCTTGATGTAGCCGTAGCCTCCGTGCATCTGCACCGCCTCGGTGGCCATCCGCATCGCGAGGTCCGAGGCGCGGAGCTTCGCGATCGAGGCCTCCATCGCGTAGTCCCCCGCTCCCGCGTCGCCCTCGACGAGCTCCGCCACGTAGTCGAGCCACGCCTCGGTCAGGACGAGCTCCGAGGCGAGGTCCGCGAGGAGGAACTGGTTGCCCTGGAAGTCGATGACCGCGCGCCCGGACTGGCGGCGCTCGTTCATCCATCCCACCATGTCGTCGAAGGCGGCGCGCGCGATGCCGAGGGCGTGGGCCGCGATCGACGGGCGCGACTTGTTGAGCGAGGCGAGGAGAATGCGGAGCCCGTGGCCGGGGCCGCCGAGGAGGTTCGTGCGCGGGGCCCGGCATTCCTCGAAGCGCAGGGTGACGGTGGACGAGGCCCGCATCCCCATCTTGTCCTCGCGGCCGGCGACGGAGAGACCGGGCGCCCCGCGCTCGACGACGAGGGCGGTGATCGCGCCCCGCGGGTCGTCGATCTCCGACCACTTGCCGAAGACGAGGAGGAGCTCGGAGACGTCGCCGCTCGAGATGAACGTCTTCTCCCCGGTGACGACGATCTCGTCGCCGTCCGGCGCAAAGCGGGTGCGCATCGCGGTCGCGTCCGAGCCCGCGGTCGGTTCGGTGATGACGAGGGAGCCGAGTCCGCCGCGGGCGATCCGGGGAAGAAGCCGGGTCTTCTGCTCCGGGGAGCCGAAGTCGATGAGGGGCTTCATCGCGTGGAACGTGGTGGCGTAGATGATCCCGGTCGACGCGCACGCCCGGGTGAGGAGCTTCACGCACTCGAGGTAGGTGCCGAAGGGGAGGAGGGCGCCCTCATAGGCGTCGGGGACGAAGATCGCGTTGAGGCCGAGCTCGTTGATGGCCTGCATGTTGTCGGCCGGGAACTCGGCCGTGCGGTCGTAGTGAGCGGCGCGGGGCGCGATCGACTCGTCCGCGAGGCGCGCCACCTGGTCGAGGACGAGCCGCTCCTCCTCACTCCGCTCGCGCCGGTTCTCGAGCCGTTCCAGCAGGTTCATCGCGGTGGGTGTCGCCGTGCGGGTTGCCGTGGGCGGTGCCGGAGGCGCTGCCATGCCGGCCCGACGTTGCCAGGGTGTCGGGCCGGGCGCGCGGACGGTAGCACACTCGGGACGGAGTTCCCGCCAGGGCGACGGGCACGGGGGCAGGACGGTTACGCTTTGTTGCGGGGGCGCGAACTGGCTTGATTCTTTTCGGCGAGGCGGCATGTTTCGCGTCCAGGTGAGCCGGAATGGGAAGCATGCGAGATTCTGAATCTCCGCCCGGGGGCGGTGCCCTGCCCCCGGCGGGCCGGGTCGTCGTGGTGCACGGCCTCTTTTACGTGCCGTTCCAGTTCACGGTGGTGCGCAACGCCCTTCGGCGGGCGGGATTCGAGCCTTCGCTGGTCCGATACGCAAGCAACCGCCAGCCCGCCGCGGCGTCGGTACGCGAGATCGGTGCTATCCTCGATCGGGTGCGGTCCGCCTCGAGCGCGGATGAGGACGGTGGCGGCCTGGTCCACTTCGTCGGGTATTCGCTCGGGGCGCTCGCCCTTCGCTCCGCGCTCGCCGCGCGCCCGGGGTTCCCGGCCGGCCGGTTCGTCATGATCGCGCCGCCCAATCACGGGGTCGGGCTCCTTTCGGGTCCGCTCCCGGCGGTCGCGCTCCGCTGCGGCGGTCCCGCCCTCGCGGACCTCAGGGAGGGCTCCGACTTCGTCCGCACCCTGCCACCCCCGCCTCCCGGCTCCGGGATTATCGCGGGGGACCGCCCGGCGACGGTGCTGCACCCCTCGTGGTGGCTCCGTCGCACCCTCAATCCCGACGATCCCCACGACGGCACGGTGGAGCTGCGGAACACCCGCCTCCCGGACGTCCCCCACGTGACCGTGCACCACTCCCACGCCACCATCTGCTGGAGTCCCGCGGTCGCGGACCTGGTCCGTTCGTTCCTCGAATCGGGCCGGTTCCCGCCCGCCGCCGGCGCCGCGGTCTGAGAGCGCCGCCGGCGCGTTGGCGGCCGTGGAGTGCGGCGGGTACCATCGTCCCGGAACGAACCGCTCATCCGAGCCCCATACGAGACGAGGAGGTCGAGCCATGGCACTCCAACCGTTCGTCGACCAGGACGTTCCCGGCCCGAAACGTGACTATGTCGGCTACGGCCGCCACATCCCGCGCGTGCGATGGCCGAACGATGCCCGCGTCGCCGTCAACATCGTCCTCAACTACGAGGAAGGGTCCGAGTACACCCATCCCGCGGGCGACGGCCAGAACGACGGGCTGACCGAGATCCCGTGGGGAATCGACTCCTCCGTTCGCGACCTCGCCGCCGAGTCGGTCTACGAGTACGGCTCGCGGGCGGGGGTGTGGCGGGTCCAGCGGCTGGTGGACGGTCTCGGGATCCCCATGACCTTCTTCGCGGCGGCGACCGCCCTCGAACGGAACCCCGAGGTCGCGGCCTGGCTCCGGGAGTCAATCCACGAGCCATGCAGCCACGGCTGGCGCTGGGAGGAGGTGTGGCGGCTCGGGCGCGACCTCGAGCGCCAGCACGTCCGGTGGGCGATCGAGTCGTTCGAGGAGACGGTCGGGCAGCGGCCCCTCGGCTGGTACTGCCGCTACGGCCCGTCCGTCCACACCCGCGAGCTTCTCGTCGAGGAGGGCGGCTTCGTCTACGACGCGGACGCCTACAACGACGACCTCCCCTACTTCACCGAGGTCATGGGCAAGCGCCACCTCATCGTGCCCTACAGCTTCACCTACAACGACGCCCGCTTCGTGCTGCCCCAGGGCTACGGCTCGCCGGACGACTTCGCGACCACCCTCAAGCGCGGCTTCGACACCTACTGGGAGGAGGGCGCCGAGCGTCCCCGCATGATGTCCGTCGGACTCCACCCCCGCCTCGTCGGCCAGGCCGCCCGCATCGCCGGGCTCCGGGACTTCCTCGAGTACGCCCTCGACAAGGGCGGCGTCTGGTTCGCGACGCGCCTCGACATCGCCAACTGGTGGCTCGACCACCACGAGGAATTTGCTCCGTAGCGGGAGTCACTCGAAGCGGCCCGTTCACCGGGCTCGAACGAAGGCGATGCGGAAGACGCGGCGGTCCGGGGGGCCGGCGGTCACCATCTCGGAGCAGCCCGGGCCCAGGGCTCCCGCGACCCGGGGAACGTCGTCGGCCACGCGAGGGTGTGGTGCCAGGCGCCTGACGACCCGCGAGGCACCGGGCTCCGGGCTTCGCCTCAGCTTGATTCCGGAGCGTCGCTCGACCGGGGTTCGGGCCTCGCCCGGAATTCCGGGCTGTCGTCCATTTCCAGCAGGGCATCGAGGATCTCTTCGTCCGAGATGCCGGCGCGCCCCCGCGAAGCCAGGATTCTGCGCCTGAGGGCGTCCATGAGCTCGGCCCGGCCCTCCGACCGGCCGCGAGCCCGCGCTTGCTCACGGTGCGCTCGAAGCCAGAGGGTGTCGTCCGGCTCGGTGCCGCCGCGCGCGCCGAGCGCGCGTCCCACCCGGTCGAGGACCCGGCTGGTGATCGGCGAGCGAATCGGCTCGTTCAGGGCCATGTGGATCTCGTTCGCCGTCCAGCCCGGAAACGCGCGGCTCTCCCGGGCCGCCCGGTACTCCCCGTCCTGAAGCAGGTGGATCGTGAGTCCCGTCTGCCGGCCGGCCGGGCGACTCGGTGACGATTGGTCCGGCACGTCCACCCAGACCTCGGGGAAGCCCCACTCCTCGTAGAGCCAGAGCTTTCCCCGGCGAACGTCCGTCGTATGGTCCACCTCCAGGACCACGTCGGGGAAGTCGTGCTCCCCGATCACCATGCCACCGCTCGGCAGGCGCGCGCGCGCCGGATGGAGGTAGACCGACTGGTCCGCCTGCATGATCCGGTGCCGTTCGCCGTCCTCGCCCCAGAGCTCGAGGCGCATGGTGCCGAAGCACTCGATGGCCGAGCCGCGCACCGAGGCGATCACTTCGCTCAGGGCGGCAAGGCGCTGCGAAGGATGCTCGTGGGTGGCGTCGGGGCCGTCGCGCACCACCCAGGCGGTCTTCGTGGCGGCGTCCCAGAACTCGAGCCGGCCCTCGTAGGTGGCGAGCTCGTCGCGAGTCATGAGAATTGGCCGGCAACCGGGAAACTCCGGCGCCCGGCGCAGATACGAGCGCCCCTTCCCGCGGCGTCGCGCCGCCTCCGCCGCGGAGTCTGCTTCGACTTCCATCTCGGACCTCCCTGGTGTTCGTCCCTGCCTGTCTTCCGAGCACCGAATTATAGCCCCGCGCGCGCTATCCCCACGGTTGCGCGAGTCTCGATTCCGCGAGGTTCGTCCACGGTCTTGCGTTGCCGTTCCGGCGACACGGCCGGCCCTTCAGCCATGTCGAGCAACCATCGCCGAAATGCCCCGGAGTCGCGCCGCCGGCAACGATGGCCGCCCACGGGCGGAACGGGGCACGGCCGGCTTCGAAGTCGTCGGGTCCGTCGCCGGCCCGGAGCTCATTCGCCGGCCGGGATCTCATTTGCTCGTTGGCTTTCGGCGCAGGCACGGGTGGGGCGAGATGGCGCCCGCGTCGCGTAGCATGCCGCGTCGTCGAGGCCCCACGCCCGAAGGGAGGGACATGCCCGTGAACACGGTGCGCGTTGTACGGCTCTCTGCCGAACCGATCATCCGACCCCACATGGACGAACGGATGGGCTCGAACATCAACGGCCCCTCGCTCATCCGCGCGCCGGACTGGATCGAGGAGCCGCTCGGTCGCTACTACCTCTACTTCGCCGACCACAAGGGGGCGTACATTCGGCTTGCCTTCGCGGACGCGCTCGCCGGTCCGTGGCGCATGTACACGCCGGGCACGCTCACGCTTCAGGCTTCGCACTTCGCCACCGAGCGTCCGGACCCGGCGACGGTGAGCGACGCGAAGCGCGCCGAGGGGGCGTGGACGGTCGAGCGGGACCATCTCCGCCCCCACATTGCTTCGCCCGACGTGCATGTCGACCACGACCGGCGCGAGATCCGGATGTACTACCACGGCATGCTCGGCGACGGCGAGCAGCGCACCCGGGTCGCGGTGTCCCGGGACGGAATCGCCTTCGAGGTCCGCCCCGAGATCCTTGGCAACTCGTACTTTCGCGTGTTCCGGCACCGGGGTTGGCACTACGCGCTGGTCATGCCAGGCGAGGTCCGCCGCTCGCGCGACGGGCTCACCGGGTTCGAGTCGGGCCCGGTGCTGTTCCGTCCCGAGATGCGCCACGCGGCGGTGCGCTATCGGGAGGATGCGCTCGACGTTTTCTGGACGAGGGTCGGGGACGCGCCGGAGCGCATCCTCCACTCGCGCGTCCGCATCGACGGCGAGTGGACGCAGTGGCGCGAGGAAGGCGCCCATGGGGTGCTTGAACCGGAGCATGAGTGGGAAGGGGCGGGCCTTCCCGTCGAACCATCGGCGCGCGGCGAGGTCACCCGCCTCGTGCGCCAGCTCCGGGACCCGTGCGTGTACGAGGAAGACGGGAGGACCTACCTGCTCTACTGCGGGGGCGGCGAGTCGGGAATCGGGATCGCCGAGGTCCTCGGCCTCGCCTGACAAGGAGAACTCACTCTCGCGGCCAAGGGCCAAGGAGGTTCACCACGGCAGTCCGTTCTTCTCTGGTAATATTACCGGGAAGCCGTTCACGAGAAACCCCCATGGCCGAGACAGCCCAGAGCCGCGCCATCAGAAACTATCGTCGCCGGCTGGCCGAGCGTGGCATGGCTCGCTTCGAAGTCCTCGGGCGTGTCGCCGATCGCGAGCTCGTCCGCTCGTTCGCCAGGCGCCTGATCGAGGATGATCAGAAGGCCGACCGCCTCCGATCGGTCGTCCTTCAGGAGCTTGCCGGCACGTCACCCCGCAAGGGTGGAATTCTGGAAGCACTGCGCCGCTCTCCGCTCGTCGGCGCCAACATCATCCCCCCCCGGCCATTCGAACCGGGCCGGGAGGTTGACC
>JAJECB010000235.1 GCA_022822245.1 Gammaproteobacteria bacterium | reverse complement strand
GGTCAACGACGGGGAAACGGGAATCAGAGCCTGCGCCGTAACGCGGCGCGGGACCGTCCGATCAACTGGATTGCAGTAGGAATATCACTCCGAGGCGCCAGCGGGCATGGCACCCCGCCGCGGAACGCGGCTCAGTTCAATACCGCTTATGTTGACATCAACATAAGCGGTACAGGGGAAGATGGTCGGCAAACTTCGACACCAGCACGTGGGCGAGCATGCCTTCGGTGGGCAGCGCGCCCTCGATGAGGTGCGTCGGCGCCGGCGCTTGGGTGACGCCTTGCTCGCACTGGCGGCAGGCGTACTTCGGGCGCACCGTGACGATGACCTGAAGCTTCGCCGGAACGATGTGAAGGCGCTCGGTGCGGTCCTCGCCGATCTTCGTCATCTCGCCGCAACCGCAGGGGCACAACGTGCTCTGGGGCTCGATCACGTCAAAGACCCGAGGCAGGTGAGCCGGCAGATGACCGATGTTGCGCTGCGCGCCCGGGCGCTTCGCGCGCGGCGTCGGCGTCGTGCCCGCCGGAGCCTGTGCCTCGGCCTCGGCGAGCGCGCCCTCGAGCTCCTCGAAGGCGAGCTGGAGCTGGTCGGGATGGAGCTTCTCGGACTTCTTCGCGTAGATCGCGCGGCGCAGCTCGCGCACCAGGTGTTCGAGCCGGCGGTTGCGCTCTTCGAGATTGCAGTTGCGGTCGGTGAGCGAGACGACCCGGGCGTGCAGGTCTTCGACGAGCGCTTCGGGGCCTTGCTCTTCGAGACGGCGGTTGCGAGCGCTCAGCGCTGCATTCTCGGCGCGAAGCGCCTCAACGGTCGCTTGCTGGCCTTCGAACAGCGCCCGCAGGGGTGGCGCAAGCGATGCGAGATCGACCGTGCCGGGGCTCGGTTCCATGACATAATACTATCATGAGATCAGCTAGTTAGTAAAGAAAGAAGACCAAAAAAGGGGGGCTGTCCGCCCCCCCCGACATCACGCCGCCGCGAGCGGCCGGCGCACCCGTGGCACCCACACCCGGCGCCAGTCCAGACCCTCGGACAACGCCTCGAACTGCGCCCGAGACAGACGGATCACCCCGTCGCGTACCGCCGGCCAGGCGAACCGGCCGTGCTCCAGACGCTTCGATGCGAGCACCAATCCGGTCCCGTCCCACCACAAAACCTTGATTCTGTCGACGCGCTTGGGGCGGAACACGAACACGACGCCCGAATACGGGTCCAGACCAAGCTCGTGCTCCACTACCGCCACCAGCCCGTCATGGCCCTTGCGGAAGTCCACCGGCCGCGTCGCCACCACGACCCGCCAGCCCGAGCCCGCGACGATCATCGCAGCGCCCTCAGCAATGAGGCGATCTCCGCGATCCGGCCCGCGCCGATATCGCCATCAAGGCGCACCGTCACCCCGCGCGCCTCGATCGAAACCGAACCGCGGTCCGGCTCCGGCGCCGCGTCTACCTCAACCGTGGCGAAGGCCGGTTCGCGCTCAGCCTCGCTCGCCACGGCAATCGGTTCGACCTCCAGCCCGGTCGAGGACGGCACGGAGAGCTTGCCCTTGCGGGCCAAGCCCCGCCACGCCGACAACTGCCAGCGCGAGACTCCGTACCGACGCGCGACTTCGCCTATGCGTTCCCCAGGGCGCAAGCTCGCGCGCACCACACGCGCCTTCTCTTCGTCGCTCCAGCGCCGGCGCCCCCGACCCGACCCAGACACGCTCGGCTCATCAGCGCCCGTGCGACCCCGCTCGCCACCTGAACCTCGTGCACCATCCCGCATCGGTTGACCCTCCTCGTGAAAACCGGTCATCCAACGCAATTACCTCACCGAGTGGAACGTGGGCCGTTCGTAGCGCTTACGACTGATCCCCCCCACGACGGCCCGGTCACGCTCACCCGGGACCGGTTCCATTCCCTGCCTCCTCCCCTGCGCCGATCCTCGCGATCGCGAAGGGTGTCGCGCTTGCGGTGCCCGCACTCCGTTGGTCTCGGAAGGACGGAGGAAGGGTGTCTCCGGCACTCGGGCTCGCTATCATGAACCCGACCATCGGGACTGACAGGACGTCCGCGGGAACCGCCAATGCTGAAGTTGATACTCGTTGCTGCCGCCCTCCTCGTCGCGAACGCGCCGCTTCGCGCCGAGGTGTTCAGGGTCGACGTCGCCCGGCTCGAGCAGTTGCGAGAAGAGGGAGTGCCCGTCATCGACATTCGCACTCCCGAGGAGTGGAACCACACGGGCGTCATCGAAGGCAGCCACCTGCTGCCGTTCGCCGAGGCACGAGGCCGCTACGATCTCGACGCGTGGGTGGCGCTGCTTGCAGCCGTCGCCGCTCCGGAGGAGCCGGTTGCGCTCATCTGCGGAAGTGGAAGGCGGAGCAGCATCGCAAGCCGCATTCTGGACGGGCAGTTCGGCTACGAGCAGGTCTTCAACGTGAGCGGTGGGATGGAGCAATGGATTGCCGAGGATCGGGCGACCGTCCGCCCCTGAGCAGCTTCCCATTTGCAGAGGCGGGCGCGCGGCCGATCAGGAGCGGCTGAGCGCCGACTGGATCAAGTAGAACTCCTGCACAACGCTGGTCACGTCAATTCCTTCGGATCGCAGCACGCCGTGGGCAATCTGGTTGCGGACATTGTAGTGCTGCATAGCGAGTTTCCAGCAGGGGCTTTCCTTTTCGAGGACAAGCGTAAGGCGGTCCTGGAAGCCGAGCCCGGACAGCCTCCGGTCGTCGGGGTTGTACAACGACCACGCGCGGCGGTGTCTCCACTCGCGGTGTGTCCGTCCACGCCTTATGGCCTCCCGGCACGCGTCGTCAACATCGGATTCGAGTTGTCCCCACGCCAGCACGAAATAGGCTTGGTCGTTGATCCGCTGGCGTTGCGCGATTCGGTCGTGGGCGCGATCTGCCGGATCTTGCGCGTCGCGGAGTCCTTCAAGGAAGTTGTCGATCTGTTGGTAGGCCGCCGCGATCGCTTGGAGGTCCCTCACGGCAGGGCCTGTCGCAACCAGCTCTCGGTAAAGTCGACGCGGTCGAGGCGCTGCTCGGCACTTGCGGCCTGCCATTGCGGGGGCTCGAAATTTCCCGCCACGTCCACGATGAGGTAGTGGCGCGGGCCGCACTTCAAATCGATCCGGCCGTTCGTACCGATGATCCAGAGTCCGCGCGGTTCCAGCACGGCGCTCTTGCCCGAGCCGTTGGTAAGAAGAAGCGTCGGAATCTGCCTCGCCGCCACGTCGAACCTGCGCATCATTTCCTCGTGCATCCACACGGGCGAGCCGGTGCGGGCGGTCCAGCGCTCGGGCAACCACTCGCTGACGATGGCATAGAGGCGCTTCACGCGAGCCTCCCAGTCGTCGACCCTGCGTTGGACGTGGTGGGAGTCGATGGTTTCGTCAGTGATGTCGTCGAGAACGTTACCCATTGCACGCATCCCTTGGAGCCGCAGCGGATCATGTGGTGGTGCCGGTGCGCGGATTCGAACCGCGGACCTACTGATTACGAATCAGTTGCTCTGCCGACTGAGCTACACCGGCTCCCGGCCGGCATTATACGAGACGGACTCGTTGCTCCGCGGCGTCCGATGTCCGCCGTGCACCCATCCGACCCGGGTCTACCGTGCGATCCGGGCGTACGACCACTCCGCTTCGCTCACCCTCCGGAACGTTCCGTGCCCTCCTTCCCATCGCCGCGGAAAGCGGCGAGGATCACCAGGGCGGCGCCTACCGTGATCGCGGTATCGGCCACGTTGAACGCCGGCCAGTGATACGGCCCGTAGTGGGCGTCGATGAAGTCCACCACCGCGCCCCGCAGGATCCGGTCCCAGATGTTTCCGAGCGCGCCCCCGAGCACGAGGGAGAGCCCGGCCGGGGTCCACCGCTGCCCGGCGCGAACGGCCCGCGACAGCCACACGGCGACGAACGCCCCGATCGCGATCCCCACCGCGATGAAGAACCACCGCTGCCAGCCGCCCGCCTGGGAGAGGAACCCGAACGCGGCCCCCGGGTTGTGCACCAGGACGAGGTTGAGCGACGGGAGGACCGCGACGGGCTCCTTGAGGGCCGCGAGGGCCCACTCCTTGGTCGCCTGATCGACGACGGCGAGCCCGGCCGCGCCCGCCAGCCACCCCGAGAACGCGCGCCGCCCGGTTCCGGCGGGCATCGCCTCAGCCCAGCATCTGGGCGGCGAAGAAGTCTCGGGCAGCCTTCACGTCGAGGGCGATCTGGCCGCGAAGGGCGTCGATCGACTCGAAGCGGCGCTCCTCGCGCAGCCGCGAGTAGAACTCGACCTCCGCGTGGCGCCCGTAGAGATCCCCCGAGAAACCGAGCAGGTGCACCTCGAGCCGGCGTTCGGTGCCACCCACCGTCGGGCGCACCCCGACGTTCGCGACCCCGGGGAGCGACGTGTCCACACCCGCCAGCCGCACGCCGACCGTGAAGACGCCGGAGACGGGGCAGACCGGTCGGCGCAGCGCGAAGTTCGCGGTCGGAAACCCGATGCTCGCACCGAGATGGCGGCCGTGGCGGATCCGCCCGGAGACGCTGAAGCGCCTTCCGAGGAGCGGGATCACCGCGTCGAGCCATCCGACCGCGAGCATGTTGCGGATACGGGTGCTGCTGACCCGGTCTCCCTCGATCCGGTACGTGTCGCGACGATGGACGTTGAATCCGTGGGCCGGCCCGGCCGTGCGAAGGAGCTCGATATCCCCCTCCGCCTGGTAGCCGAAGCGGAAGTCATCGCCGACGACGAGATGGCGCACCCCGAGCTTGGTGTCCAGCAGGTCGTCGATGAACGCGCGCGCCGTCATCGTGGCGAACTTCTCGTCGAAGCGCACGCAGAGCACCCGGTCCACCGGGGTTCCCCGCAGGGCGAGCATCTTCTCGCGGAACCCGGTGATCCGGGCCGGGGTGACGAGGTAGTCGAGCACCTCCTGGGGATGCGGCTCGAATACCATGAGCATCGAGGGCAGGCGGAAGTCCTCTCCGAGCGCCGCGAGCCGCTCGAGCAATGCCCGGTGACCGACGTGGACGCCGTCGAAGACCCCGATGGTGAGCACGCAGCCGCGGTGACGGGGGCGGAGATTGTGCAGGCCGCGGATGAGCTCCAAGACGGTTTCGCTCCGTTGCGGCCGTTCGGTGTGCGGCATCCCGGCCGTTCGTTCGCGCCGCGCGTTGCGGTCCGGCGCCTCCGCCAGCCAGGCGCGCGGGTCGGCCGGAGTTCGGGGGTGACGCCGGGAGATTATACGGCCGGCGGCGTGGAGCCGCCCGCCGGCCGCAGCAGGTCCCGGGGGCGGACCCCGCTCACCGCGAGCGCGCCGAACCACGTGATCGCGCCGGCCGCGACGAGCCCGGCGAGCATCGCCACCCGCTCGACACCCCCTCCCCCCGTCCAGTCGGCGTCGGGTCCGTGGAGCCAGGTCAGGACCAGGGTGAGGACGACCCCCGCGGAGCCCACCTGGACGAGGAGCCGGGTCCACCCGGGCGCGGGGCGCCAGACGCCGCCGCTCCGAAGGCTCCGGAGCAGGAGGGCCGCGTTCAGCCACGCCGCGAGAGAGCTCGCGAGGGCGAGCCCCGCGTGCGCGAGCGGGCCGACGAGGAGAATGTTGAGCACCACGTTCGCGACCATCGCGACCACCGCGATGCGGACCGGAGTGCGCATCTCCTGGCGGGAGTGGAACCCGGCCGCGAGCACCTTGACGGCCACGAACGCCACGAGGCCCGAGGCGTAGGCGGAGAGGCTGAGAGCGGACATACGCACCGCGTGCACGTCGAACTCCCCGTACTGGAACACGGTCGCGATCATCGGCACGCCGAGGAGCCCGAGCCCGAGAGCGGCGGGGACCGCAATGACGAGGACGAGCCGCAGCGCCCAGTCGAGGGTGGCGTGGAAGCCGCTGGAGTCGCCCTCCGCGTGGCGCGCCGCGAGGCTGGGGAGCGCGACGGTGGCGAGCGCGATGCCGAATACCCCGAGCGGAAACTCCATGAGCCGGTCGGAGTAGTAGAGCCACGAGATGCTGCCGGTGACGAGATACGACGCGAACTGCGTGTCGACGAGAAGGTTGACCTGGGCGACGGAGACGCCGAGCACCGCGGGGATGATGAGGCCGACGATGCGGCGCACCCCTTCGTGGGCGCGGCGAAGCCGCGGCCGGACGAGCATCCGGATGCGCCACAGGAACGGGAGCTGGAACGCGAGCTGGGCCGCCCCGCCCGCGAGGACTCCCCACGCAAGGGCGATGACCGGTTCCTCGAAGCGGGGCGCGAGGCCGATCGCGGCCGCGATGAGCGCGACGTTGAGCAGGCTCGGGGTGATCGCGGGGATCCCGAACCGGCCCCAGGTGTTGAGGATCCCGCCCGCGAACGCGGTGAGCGAGATGAATAGAAGATAGGGAAAGGTGAGGCGGAGCAGCGAGCCGGTCAGGGCGGCCTGCCCGGGATCGGCGGCAAAGCCGGAGGCGAACACGTAGACGAGCACCGGGGCGGCGACGATCCCCGCCGTGGTCACCGCGAGCAGCACCGCGCCGAGGGTGCCCGCGACGTGGCCGACGAGGTCCCGCACCTCCTCCTCGCTCTTCGAGACCCGGTACTCGCTCAGCACCGGGACGAATGCGTGCGAGAACGCCCCTTCCCCGAAGAGGCGGCGAAAGAAGTTCGGGATCCGGAAGGCGACGAAGAACGTGTCCGCGCTCGCCCCCGCGCCGAATACGGACGCGATGACGACGTCCCGCACCAGGCCGAGCACCCGGGAGACCAGGGTGCCGGCCCCCGTCGAGAACACCGATCGGAGCAGCCGCGGGGCGCTCACCGTTCGCCGACCGGCGGCCCGCCCGGTTGATTGCGCCGGCCCGGACGCGCGATAATCACCGGTTGAACGCGCGTCTTGCAGGAGAGACTCAACGCCGTGGCCAATTCAGCACAAGCGAGGAAGCGCGGGCGCCAGAACGAGATCCGGCGCCGGCGCAACCAGTCCGCTCGATCCCGGTTCCGGACCTCCGTCAAGAAGGTGTTGCGCGCGATCCGGAACGAAGACCGGGAAGCGGCCACCGCGGCGTACCGCGACGCGGTTCCCGCCATCGACCGGGCGGCCGGCCGGGGCCTCATTCATCGGAACAAGGCAGCCCGGCACAAGAAGCGGCTGAACGCCCGGATCCGCGCCATCGCCTGAGGCCGCGCGTCCCGACCCGGGCGGGACGCACCCGATTCCGCCCGGAGCGCTCCTGCTCCACGGGGGACTCCACCGGGCTCACACGACCTTTCTCCACTGCGTGGGGCTCACCCGGCGCCCACCAGCACCATGTTGTCGCGGTGGATGAGCTCCGGCTCGTGGGCGTAGCCCAGCCGTTCGGCGATCGAACCGCTCGGCCGGCCCATGATCGAGCGCGATTCGTCCGCTCCGTAGTTCACCAGCCCGCGCGCCACTTCCTGCCCGTCGCGGTCCACGCAGGACACGATCTCCCCGCGTGCGAACCGGCCTTCGACCCTCGTCACCCCGACCGGCAGCAGGCTTCGGCCCGACTCGCGCAACACCCGGACCGCCCCGTCGTCGATCACGAGGCTCCCGGAGACCTGGACCTGCCCCGCGAGCCAGCGCTTGCGGGCGGCGAGCGGCGCGGTGTCCGGATCGAGGCGGGTGCCGAGCGCCTCTCCGGCGGCGAGCCGGGTGAGCACCCCGGGCTCGTGACCGGAGGCGATGAGGGTCGTCGTCCCGGAGCGGGCGGCGAGCCGCGCCGCGGCGAGCTTGGTGACCATCCCGCCCCTCCCCCACGTGCCGCCCGGCCCCACCATCCGGTCGAGGCTAGGATCGCCCGCGTCGGCCCGCCGGATCGGCCTCGCCTCGGGGTCGACCGCGGGGTCCGCGGTGTGGAGCCCGTTCCGGTCGGTGAGGAGGTGCAGCTCGTCGGCCTCCATCAGGTTCGCCACCAGCCCGGCCAGAGTGTCGTTGTCACCGAGCCGGATCTCGTCCGTCGCGACGCTGTCGTTCTCGTTCACGATGGGGACCACCCCGAGGTCGAGCAGGGTGCGAAGGCTCGTCCGGGCGTTGAGATAGCGGCCGCGGTGCGCGATGTCGTCGTGGGTGAAGAGGAGCTGCGCGGCGTGGAGGTCGTGGGGCCGAAAGCCGCTCTCCCAAGCTCGCGCGAGCCCCATCTGACCCATCGCGGCGGCGGCCTGCAGCTCGTGGAGGGCGCTCGGGCGACGGCTCCACCCGAGCCGCCGGATCCCCTCCGCGATGGCTCCGGAGGAAACGAGGACCACCCGGTGTCCGACCGCGACGTTCGCCGCGATCTGGGACGACCATCCGTCGATTGCGTCCGTGTCGAGCCCCTTTCCGTCGTTCGTGATGAGGGAGCTCCCGATCTTCACCACGATGCGCTTCATCCCTCGCCCTCCTCGGGAAGCGCCTCGAGCCAGGTCATGGCCGCTCCGCAGAGCTCGCGGCACCCTTTCCCGGTGAGCGCCTGCACGAGGTGGACGGGCTCTCCGAACTCGGACCGGAACGCATCGCGAAGCGCCGCGTGCGCCGGCGCCGGCACGAGGTCCATCTTGTTGAGAACGAGCCACCGTTCGCGGCTCGCGAGCTCCGGCCGGTAGCGCTCGAGCTCGTCCACGACGGCGCGCGCGCCGGCGAGGGCCGCCTCCACCCCGGCAGAGGCATCGACGAGGTGCAGGAGGAGGTGGGTGCGCATGAGGTGGCGCAGGAACGCGAACCCGAGCCCCGCGCCTTCCGCCGCGCCCTCGATGATGCCCGGGATGTCGGCGAGGACGAAGCTGCGAAGCGGGTCCACGAGGACTACCCCGAGCTGGGGATAGAGGGTGGTGAAGGGATAGTCGGCGACCCGCGGACGGGCCGCGGACACGGCGCGAAGGAAGGTGGATTTTCCGGCGTTCGGCTGACCCAGCAGCCCCACGTGGGCGAGCAGGCCGAGCTCGAGGCGCAGCTCCCGGGACTCGCCGGCGGTCCCCGGGGTAGAACGGCGGGGAGCGCGGTTGGTGCTCGACTTGAAGCGGGCGTTTCCGGCCCCGTGCCGCCCCCCGCGGGCCACCTCGAGGCGCTCGCCCGCCGCCATCAGCTCTCCGATCCGTTCCCCGGTCTCGGTCGCGAACACCGACGTGCCGACCGGGACGTTGAGGATGAGGTCCGATCCGTTCGCGCCGCTGCAGTTGCGCCCGCGCCCGTCCTCTCCCCGCTCCGCCCGGAAGCGCCGCTGGTGCCGGAAGTCCACCAGGGTGTTGAGCGCGGAGTCGGCTTCGAGCAGCACGCTCCCTCCGTCGCCCCCGTCGCCGCCGTCGGGACCGCCGCGGGGCACGAACTTCTCTCGGCGAAAGCTCGTGCAGCCGCGCCCGCCGTCACCGGCCTCGACGCGGATGATCGCCTCGTCGACGAATTTCATGGGCTTCCGCCGAGGGGGCCGGAAGGGAATGCCGGGGCATCCCTTTCCGACACGCGGCGGCGTGGGTGCGAGCGCGGACGTGGGCGGCCGCCGCGAACGAGCCTCTCAGGCCGGTCGGACGCTCACGTAGCGGCGGTTCCGGGCCCCCCCCGCGTGAAACACCACCTGACCGTCGGCGGTGGCGAAGAGGGTGTGGTCCCGGCCGCACCCCACGTTCTCGCCGGGATGGAAGTGCGTGCCCCGCTGGCGCACGATGATGTTGCCCGCCCGCACGCGCTCGCCGCCGTAACGCTTGACGCCGAGGCGC
>JAJECB010000004.1 GCA_022822245.1 Gammaproteobacteria bacterium | reverse complement strand
GCGTTTCAATCTGCATCTCATCGCTGCCTCCCCCGTGCGACCGTTTTCGCTGCTTGCCGTCGCCCGGCCTCAGTGGAGAGGTCCGGACGTCGGTGATTGTTCCGGCCCCAAATGTCTCAAGAGGTCCGGAGGTTCAATCGGAGCGACCGTGGGGCGGGACTTTCGCCCACAAACAGCCCTCAACGATTGAGCCGCCCGTCAGCAATGTGGTGTTCCTGCTTGAGATCGGGCGCGACCGTACGGTCTCCGTGGTCGACGAGATCCTCATCAGCCCCGGGCGCTGAAATCGACATCAACCCAGCAGGGTGGTTTCCGCACCCTCGAGCGCGCCTTGGAGTCGCTCGGTTTCGCGCCCGGCCGCGACCGCCTCTTCGGAGTCGGCGACCTCGTCAACCGCGGCCCTCGCTCGGGTGAGGCGCTGGAGTGGCTCGAGCGGCGCTTCGAGGCGGTTGCGCTCGGCAACCACGAGAGGGCAATTCTGAGGTGGTTCGAGGACTGCCCCGGGGTTCCCCCGCCTTCCGGGTCCGAGTGGTTGAGCGCGATTGATGCGGCCGACCGTCCGAGGTGGCGCGTCGCGCTTGCGGCGATGCCGGTTGCCATCACGATTCCGACCCCCTACGGCGATGTCGTCGTCGTCCATGCGGATGTGCCGCACCGGACGTGGTCCGAGGCGACCTCGATGCTTGAGCGCGGCGATGCTTGGGCTCGCCGCGTCGGCCGAGACCGTTCGTGAGCACCGGAGTCAGGCGGTGAGCGGGGTGAGGGCGCTGGTGCACGGACACGCCGCGCGCATGGGTGTGGGCCGGAGTGCGAACCGGTGGAACATCGACACCGGCGCGGCGCGGGGGTCGAGCGGCTCAACCGTCTGACCGTTCTCCACGTGAACGCCCGCGAGCTGCGTGCGTCGAGATTCCCGGTGGACGAATCGCAGTGAGGCCCGGTTCGCGTGCCAGGTCGTGGTGTTGTCTTCCTGCGCATCCTCTCCCCAACGCTGGCCGGCGCCGCTCGGTCCGGCTCGACCCCAAGGTCCGCCGGTCGTGTCCGCGGCCGGCCCTGGCCGTTTCGCCCATCGCTTGGTCAGTCGCAGGCGCATGGTCCGCGCTCGGGAATCACGCCAAGTCCGAGCGCGGAGTTGGCACGGGTGCTCTTGGCGAGGAGCACTTCCACGCCCGAAATCGTGCACACGTTGGAATGACCCATCGTTCGCGCATCCCGCAGTCTCGTGCGTGTCGCGGCTCGGGGCCATGGCCCGTTCGCCCTCCGGCGCTTCACGCCTTTGGTGCGGCTCTCGGCGCGGCTTTGCCGATTCGATTCACCAGCTCCCAGATCGCCTCGCCCTCCCGCTTCATGGCTTGGCCGTCGACCTCGGTGAAGGCTTCGTCAATGTCGTAGTCGGCTTTGCCTCGTTCGTTACGGCATGTCTGCAGCTTGTAGCCGATGCTCTGCAGGCTTCTGTCGATGGGCTCTCTTGTCAGCGCGTCGATGACTTGGGCGTGAACGCCTCCAGCGTCCGTGAAGAGCCCTCGGGCTTGTGCCAGCGGCCGGCACTTGTGGAACGTCGCGTAGTAGTGGCGGCTGGCCACGATCCGGCGTTCGACCTCGGACTGTCCTCCCTCGGCGTTGGTCGCCCATTCACGGAGCTGCTCGGCTGTCACTGCCATCTATCGTCGTCCCCTTGAACATCACCGTGACCATGAGGCCCGGGTCGCTCATGAGTGATTCGTCTGCGACCACCTGTTCCACGAACTCGTTTCCGAGCTCGACTGCCCGCCGAGGCGTGCTTCGCACGTACACGCTGAGGCTGAACCTGTCGGGTTCGCCGAACACCCCCCGAAGGGTGGAGGCTGCGTGACGCACCTTCGCCGCGACGCGGACTCCGTGGGCGAGCCGCACGACCTTGCGTACCGCCGCCTCGGTGAATTTCCGCCTCTTCGCTGCGTCGGCCGCCTTGCGTGCTGCGGATTCGTAGTCGTGGCGGCGCTTCGGCTGAAGTCTGTTCCATGCGTCGTAGAGCGGCACGCTTTCTGTGAACCGACCTCCCTCGATGGCGAGGATGATCGCGTTGCTGAGCAGTCTCGCGTCATCCGGGGCACGCCGGTGTGCCTCCATGATGGTCGGGAACGCTTCGTCGAACTCGCCCGCCCGCCCGAGCGCGGTGGCGTAGTTGCCGAGCACCACGGAGTGGCGGTTCGACAGTTGGAGGGCGGCTCGATAGTGCTCGTGCACCTTCGCCGCGTCCCCTTCGACGCCTGCGATGCCCCCAAGCACGGCATGCGCCCCGGTCGCGTCGGACGCCATCAGCGACCGGGCCTCGCGCGCGAGCCTTCGCATTTCCAGGTCGTCGAGCTCCTCGCTCATGTCCAGTCTCTCGAGCTCGCCGATGAGCGTGCCGGCCTTGCTCTCTTTCGCGGCGATGGTGTTCAAGACCTCTTCCCTCCGGATCTCGCCACGCCCTGCATGGCGCGGCCGCGCCACCCGCCTGGTTCGCAGCCGAGCATGCTCCGCGGTGGCTCCTCGCTCCGCGACGAGGGTCCCCGTCTTCCGCCGGGGCCTCCGGGCCGGTGCCGCACCGTCGTTGTTGTTCGGTCTTGAGGCCGTCACTCGTCGACGTGGCCCTTGGCCCGTACGGCAGGCGCCCCCGCCAGTGGGCCCTTCGTGCTTCGCCCGCTGCCGTGCGGCGGTGCCGCTCTGCGGCGTCTTGCCGTCTCTTCGAGCCGGCTGCCCGCGTGCCTTCGGTTATAGCACTCGCGCTTTCGTGCGCGCAATTTCGAGGGTGTTCATCCAGGTGGATCCCGTCCGTTCGGATCGGATTGATGTCATTCCAGATTGGGACTGTATTCATGTGCGCACCTGCCACCCCCTACGTAAGCGGTGCGGCTCCCCCACCTACCATCTATACAAGGAGTGGAGTTCGATGACCCTGTCCACGAGGAGGGTCAGCCGATGCAGGATTTCGAACGAAGGGACCGGGCCGATCAGGATTGGGCGGGCGACCCGCCCGATGAAGCGGGGCCGGACCCCGAGGTATCCGCCGAGCGCCGGCCGCGACGGCGCTGGAGCGTTGAACGGAAAGCGCAGATCGTGCGCGAGAGCTTCTGGCCCGGGAACCGGGTGAGCGATGTCGCACAGCGCTACGGGCTCAGTCGCAAGCAGTTGTCGGCGTGGCGCACCCTGGCCCGCAAGGGCAAGCTCGTCGTGCCGTGCTCGACGGGGCCGGAGGCCGAACCGGTTGCCGTGGCGACCGGGCCGGAGCCCGAACAGGCCTTCGCCCCGCTTGAGGTAGACCCGGCGCCGGAGCTTGATCGGGGTTCGCTCGGTTCGGTTTCGATTGAGGCGCGCGGAGTGACGGTGCGCCTCGATGGCGACATCGGCGCGGGCCGGATCGCGGAGATCGCCTCTGCGCTGAGGGCGCTGCGATGATCGTCGCCGGCTCGGGGTTGAAGGTCGTGGTGGCGACGCGGCCGGTGGACTTCCGCAAGGGCCATGACGGACTGGTGGCGGTGGTCGAGCACGAGCTCGGTCTGGACCCGTATTCGGGCGTCGTGTTCGTGTTCCGCCCCAAGCGCGTCGACCGGGTCAAGGTTCTGTATTGGGACGGGACCGGACTGGTGCTCGCATCGAAGCGTCTGGAGCAGGGCCGGTTCGCCTGGCCTGCGGTTCGCGACGGGGTGATGCGCCTGTCGCGGGCGCAGTTCGAGGCGTTGTTCGAGGGGCTCGATTGGCGCCGGGTGTGGGGACCACGGGTGCGTCGGCCGCTCGCGGCGGCATGATGCCGGGGGCTGTCCAGCCCCCTCTTTTCTGGCCTCTTTTCTTTATTAAGTGACTGATCTCATGGTAGTATTCTGTCATGGAACCGAGCCCCGGCACGGCCGATCTCGCATCGCTTGCGCCGCCCCTGCGGGCGCTGGTCGAACGCCAGCAAGCCACGGTTGAGGCGCTTCGCGCCGAGAATGCGGCGCTTACCGACCGCAACCGCCGACTCCAAGAGCAAGGCCCCGAAGCGGTCGTCGAAGACCTGCACGCCAGGGTCGTCTCGCTCACCGAGCGCAACCGCAATCTCGAACACCGCAACCGCCGCCTCGAACACCTGGTGCGCGAACTGCGCCGCGCGATGTTCGCCAAGAAGTCCGAGAAGCTCCATCCCGACCAGCTCCTGCTCGCCTTCGAGGAGCTCGAAGGCGCGCTCGCCGAGGCCGAGGCCGATGCCCCGGCGAGCACCACGCCGCAGCCGCGCGCGAAGCGCCCGGCCGCGCAGCGCAACATCGGTCATCTACCTGCTCACCTGCCTCGGGTCTTTGACGTGATCGAGCCCCAGAGCACGCTGTGCCCGTGCGGTTGCGGCGAGATGACGAAGATCGGCGAGGACCGCACCGAG
>JAJECB010000314.1 GCA_022822245.1 Gammaproteobacteria bacterium | reverse complement strand
GGCGGGTTCTCGCCGGGGGCGAGCGGGGCCCGCTCTTCCGCCGTCGACATCGCGCCGACGATCCTGCGCCACCTCGGCGCGCCAGAGCTCGGCCCCCCGATGGACGGCTGGCCGTTGCCGCCCCGCTGACCAAGCCCGTGGCGCCGGCGGGCGAATCGGTGGGTGCGAAGCAGGATCACCGAGTCCACAGCCTTGCCTCCGGTTCCCCGGGCCACGGTCTGGAGCTCGACGTGTGTCCGGTTCGTCCACGGTCGTTCGGCGCAGCACCAGGACGGTAGCTCTTCGCCGCCTTTCCGCTGTTTCTTGGTCCAGACCCTGATTGGGGAGTAAACTTCTGCATCCAAGGTTAGCGATACATACCTAACCTATTGAAACCAAGAAAAATTCGGCATCCACCGGAGGGAACGAACATGAGCCGCAAGATGGGCGGGGACATTCATGCACGAAACGGGGTCTTTCGAACGTCCCGTCTGGCAGAACGTGGCAGGTGTCGGCAGCTTGGCTCCGATTTCGCACGCCTTTCGCCATGAGCATCGAGCCGGGACCTCCAGGACCCAATCTCTCCAGCGTGCGTTAGTGGTTCGAGACTGAGCTTGTCTCTGTCCGTCGAGCCAGTGGTGTTGTCCCGCCGATGCCCAGACGACACAGCAGCGATCCCCGAAGACACATCCTCCCCGAGGGCGCCTTGTCGGATGCCGAGCGCGAGCGACTCGTGTCGAGGACCCGTTACCGCGGCAGCGGGCTCCACAAGCGCGATCCCGATGAATATCCCTTTGACGAGCCCTGTACCCCGCGTCAGAACAAGACCTTGTGTGACCTGCTCCGTCCAATCGACTTCTCTGAGGCACGGGAGCTGTTCGCCGAAGGGATCCGTCGCGGCATGGTCAGCCGGATCATGAATGATGGGCTCCCGGTCTTCGTCTGGGCCGTCGACGACCAGGGAGAGGCGTATGAGGCAAAGCCAGGGGATGATCCCCGGATGTATCACGGGTATCCCTTGGGTCCGCGCGACGGGGTATTCCCCGACTTGGTTCGGCGCGAATGGAGGAGAAGGGCCAGGACATGAACAACCTTGTCATTTCCCTTGATCCACTGCCCGACGATGCGCCCAACCCCGCGGTGGCGCGCGCCGAGCATGACACCGTCGGCAGGCTCACGATCCTCGCGAATGGGCACTGCGCCACCGAGGGAATGGACCTTCACGGGAACGCGCTCGAGGAAGGTCCGCTGGTTTCGGGCTACCCGATGGCTCAGTGGCTGGCGTGGAACTGGTGGAGGCTCCGGTGGGAAGCACCCATGCCGAAGTCTGCACCCCATCGGCCCCACCGGCTTACGGACTCTTGGGCGATGAGCCACATGCTCTCCACGATAGGGTCTGGCTACTGTTGGCCCGACATCACCATCACGAGCGATGGGTTCTCTACCGAGCTTGTCTGCCGCGCCTGGACTGACACCGTGCACGCGACCTTCCGCTACCTCGGCCAGGAACGGACCGAAGTGGTGTTGACGAGTGCATTCGACAGGGCGGTGGATGCCTTCATCGAGTCGGTGCTGGAGCTTCTCCCCGAGAAGACCCGACCTGACGACAGTCTCCGGACCTTGTGGGCGGAGATCCTGCACGAACGCCAGGATCCCGATGTCGAACGGTTCCGGCGGATGGAAGCGCGCATCGGGTCCGACCCCGACGAACGAGAAGAGGCGGAGATTGAGGCCCTCCTCGCGCGCGCAGAGCAGCTCGGTGAGGCGGCGTTCGAGGAGCTCGCAAATGACCCCTATGTGCAGACGGACGGGAACGGGCGGTTGCTCAGAGGCCAGGAGATCGAGGAGACCGTCCGGTGTTTCGGCTTTCACGGGGATCAGTGCGATGCCGTGACTCTTGACGATGCTCCCGACAGCGGGCCATGGGGAAGCGAGCCACCATGGAAGGTGGGTCAGTCGGCGGCCAAGGCGCTTCGGGACCAGGAAGGCCTCGGTTTGGATCCCTTGACCGACCAGCGTCTGTGTGGTCTGACCGGCATATCGGAAAAGGCTCTTGAGCCTGGTGCCGCGTCCTCGAAGGTCGTGGCTTTCATGCTTCATGAGCCGAAGTCCACGAGTGTTGTCTTGCGTTCGCGCAATCCTCCGGGCCGGCGTTTTGAGCTTGCTCGCTTGCTCGGTGATCGTGCCTTGCTCGGTGAAGGTCGTCTGTTCCCGGCTACTTCGACTTCGAGCTACCGCCAGAAGGTTCAGCGTGCTTTCGCCGCCGAGTTGCTCTGCCCGTGGGAAGCGGCTGAACCCATGCTCCACGCTGTCGTGTCCGAAGATGATGCTACGGACGTCGCCGACCACTTCGGCGTCTCTCCCTTCCTTCTGATGAATCGCATCGTCGATCATCTGCCCCGGACCTACTGAAGCCCATGGTGTTCGCAAGCACCGTGTCGACCTGCTGATGAACTGCGGCGACTCGATGCGCGGATCGCAGCGATCGCCGCGCGAGCTGTGCGGAGCGTGGGTGGGAGTTCGGCGCGTCGCGAGCGGGAAGCCCGCGTTCCCGGAGGGACGCGGTTCGCTCCCGGGGTTCAGTCGACGATGCCGTTGAGCGCGTAGTCGAACGTTTCGTAGCTGTGCAGCCGCGCCTCCTCGGCGCGGCGGGCGTACTCGTCGCTTACCGGGCGGCTGAGGATGAGCGGCACGTCGGCCTCGTGGACGCTCCCGTGGGTGCGAAGCCGCTGGCCCTTGAGCCCGCGGAGGTCGTGGTCCACCTCGCGGGCGCCGATGACGGTGCGCGCGTCCCCGAGCACCGCCACGTCCCCTTCGGGTCCGAACGGCAGGTCGAGCTCCCGCGCCACGTCCTCGCGGGACAGCACCTGCTCGAGTCCCGGCACGTCCGCGATGGCGTCGATCACGCGCTCGCCCGGGAGCCCCTCGCGGCAGTACACCCGCACGAAGCCGCCGAGCGCCCCGTGGTGTCCCACGAAGGCGTCGGTGATGGGACAGATGACGGTGGCCGCGCCCTCGCCGAGCTCCGCGTCGAGGCGGTCCTGCAGCCATACCACGCGAGGGGTTCCGTCGTCGTTGGTCTTCTCGTTCATGCCGTGGTCCGCGGTGAGCGCCACGGTCGCGCCGAGCGCCTCGAACCGGCCGAAGCGCGCGTCGAGCTCCGCGTAGAACCGGTCGGCCTCGGGATGACCCGGCGCGAAGCCGTGCTGGACGTAGTCGGTGAGCGAGAGGTAGAGGAGGTCCGGGCGGCGCTCCTCGAGAAGCTTCAGGCCCGCGTCGAGCACGAAGAGGGAGAGGTCCGCGGAGTACATGTCGGGAAGCGGCCGTCCGACGAAGTCGAGCACACCCTCGATGCCGTTCTCCTCGAGGGTGCAGCGGTCCGCGTGCTGCGAGGAGAAGCTCACCGAGCCGTTGGAGAGGTCCATGCCCTTCTGAAGCTGCCGGCGGAGCTTGTCCTTGGCGGTGACCGAGGCCACCCGCGCTCCGTGGCGCGAGAGCTCGCTCATCACCGAGGGGACCCGGAGGAGCTCCGGTCCCGTCATCGCCACCGGCTCGTTCGTCTCCCGGTCGAGGTAGAAGTTGCCGGAGATGCCGTGCACCGAGGCCGGTCGGCCGGTCACGATGGACATGTTGTTGGGGCAGGTGAAGCTCGGCATGGTGCCGTGCGCCACGGTGTGGAACCCTTCGCGGAGGTACCGCTCGATGTTGGGGACGATGCCGGCGGCCACCCCGTGCTCGAGGTAGGCCGGGTCCCCGCCGTCGATGCAGACCACGACCACCGGGCGGCTCGGCCAGCGGTAGTCGGTGCCGTTGACGGCGACGCTCCTCGCACTCATGTCGTCCCTCCCGCTCCCGTCACCGCGCGAGACGAGGCGCGTAGACGAGCACATTGGTGTCGAAGGCAATCACCGGTTCATGGTCCCCATACTACCCATGTATGCAGTACGGGGAAGCGGTCCGACGGTCTGCCTCCGGGGACGGTGGCGGCACGGGCTCCAACTGTCTTTCCTTCGCCGGGCAGTTTCGTGCACACTATGCAGCCGTTACCAAGTGAACGTCGGAGTCAGGGGGCAAGAGCGTTCATTCATACACCAATGCGGCATAATTCCAATAACATCAGGAAGTTGACTGATGGAGCCGAAGGGAGCGGTGTTTTCGACCGGCGAAGCGATGCGACCGTTTACGGTCACGGAGGAGGCTTCGCTCCATCCTACGGGTTACAGGGGGGAATCGCGGCGACTGGTCGGCGATCAGGTGGTTGGCCCCAAGCTGCGAGTCATTCCGGTTTCTGCTGACCAACAAGGCGCCGCGATGGGCGTCTATCTCGACTACAACGGTTCGGCGCCACTCGATCCCCGCGTCGCTGAGATCATGATCGCGGCCCTCATGGAGGGGGCCGGAAACGCGTCCTCTACCCATCACTTCGGCCGTCGCCAAGCTGCTGCCGTGGATGAAGCCCGCGAGCATGTGGCCGCGTTGGTCGGCGGCCGCGCGTCCAACGTGGTCTTCACGGGCGGCGCTACCGAAGCCAACAACTTGGCTCTTCGAGGAGCAGCGGAAGGTTCCCCGGCCGACCGTCAGAGGATTGTGATTTCCGCGGTCGAACACGCCTCGATCCGGGAGACCGCACGTTGGCTTCACGAACGGGGAACTCTGAAGCTGGACGTTGTCCCGGTGACTGATGGGGGCTACGTCGACCTTCGGGCGTTGGAGAAGATCCTCGACGACGACGTGCTGCTGG
>JAJECB010000453.1 GCA_022822245.1 Gammaproteobacteria bacterium | reverse complement strand
GAGACCAAGTTGTCATGACTCGGTAGGGCTAGGGACGGCCGCCGCCCCCGGTTTAGCCGACGAAGCGGCCGAGGCGCACGGCGGTGGTGCCGCGGCTCGCGCGGTGCGAGGGCATGATGAGCACGCACTCGTCGTAGGGGGTGGCGATGGCGGTATCCCCGTCGTACCCGATGACGGTCCCCGCCTTCTCGATGACCTCCATCCCCCGGAAGGGACCGGCGAAGCGGAACCGGTGGCTCCTGACCGTCACCGGCTGGGTCACCTCGATGAGCCTCGCTGCCGCCCCGTCCGCCGGAGGCGGCGGCTCCGGCAGCCGGACCCCGAAGTGGTCGAGGAAGCGGAACGCGACCCGCCTCGCCGTCTCCACCGTCTCGCGCTTCCAGTGCTGGCCGCACTCGACGAGGAGCGCGGCGCGCGGGCTCCCCGCGTCGGCGAATGCGGCGTAGTCCCGCATCCGGGGCCCCGCCACGTGGCCCGCGTCGCGCACGATGTGGGCGGAGAGACCGAGCGCGCGCGCGAAGTCGCGGCCCTTGCGGGTCGTGCCGCAAAGAGCGAGGGGGGCTGCGGCGTACTGCATCGAGTGCAGATCGAGGAGGTAGTCGACGTCGTCGAGGGTCGGCCGGAGCTCCCGCGCGCGCCGGAGCTCCACGCTGTCGCGCCGGCCCCCGAGCACCTCGTTCGACCACAGCCGGTTGAAGTCCTCGTCCACGTAGCGGCTGAGAACGGGGTGCCCGGGGTCGAAGCGTTCGTAGGCGTCGACGTTCATGAACGCGAGGGTAAGGCGCCCGTCCGCCGGGCGAACCTCCGCCCGGAGGAGTTCGTCGAGCACGATCGCGCCGCAGAGCTCGTTGCCGTGCACGACGGCGCTCACCATGACATGGGGCCCCGCCCGACCGCTGTCGAGGGTGTGCACGTAGTCGACGCCGGCGCTTCCCGCCCGCCAGGGGGCGAGATCGGGAGCCTCGATCTCGACCGCCTCGGCCGGCATCTCGAACTCGTCCGGGGGGTGGACGCCGGCTTCCCGGCCGAGGATGGTCGCTCGGGCGCGCATTTCCGGGAGTTTACCCCACCCGCCGCTCCGGCCCGCTCCCCCGGCCCGCCGATTTCGATAGTCTACACTGTCGCCCGCCGCCCCCCCCACGGAGAAGATTGCCCTATGCCGCAGGGACGATTCGAAGGTACCGATACCTACGTCGCCACCGAGGACCTGATGCTCGCGGTGAACGCCGCCATCACCCTCGAACGGCCGCTGCTCATCAAGGGAGAGCCCGGCACGGGCAAGACGATGCTCGCCGAGGAGGTGGCGCGCGCGATCGGCGCCCCCCTCATCCAGTGGCACATCAAGTCGATCACGAAGGCGAGCCAGGGGCTGTACGAATACGACGCGGTCGCGCGCCTTCGCGACTCGCAGCTTGGCGACGACCGGGTCCACGACATTCACAACTACATCGTCCAGGGTAAGCTCTGGGAAGCCTTCGCCTCCGAGACGCGTCCGGTGCTCCTCATCGACGAGATCGACAAGGCGGACATCGAGTTCCCGAACGATCTGCTGCAGGAGCTCGACCGGATGGAGTTCTACGTCTACGAGACGAAGGAGACGATCAACGCGATCCACCGGCCGATCATCGTCATCACCAGCAACAACGAGAAGGAGCTGCCGGACGCGTTCCTTCGCCGCTGCTTCTTCCACTACATCCGGTTCCCGGACAAGGAGACGATGACCCGCATCGTCGGGGTCCACTACCCGGATCTCAAGCAGGACCTCCTCCGGGAGTCGCTCGAGACGTTCTTCGAGATGCGCGAGGTCCCGGGGCTCAAGAAGAAGCCTTCGACCTCGGAGCTCCTCGACTGGATCAAGCTGCTCGTCGCGGAGGACATCCCGCCCGAGGTCCTGCGCAACAAGGACGTCCGGGAGGCCATCCCCCCGCTCTACGGAGCCCTTCTCAAGAACGAGCAGGACGTGCACCTGTTCGAGCGGCTCGCCTTCCTGCACCGCCGCAACGCCGGCTGACCTCGAGTCCCGATCGCCCGCGATGCTGGTCGACTTCTTCTTCGGTCTTCGCCGGTACCACATCCCGGTCGCGATCAACGAGTACCTGACCCTGCTCGAAGCCCTCGAGCGCCGGGTCGCGATGCTGAGCGTGGACGACTTCTACTACCTCGCGCGGGCGACCCTCGTGAAGGACGAGCGGCACTTCGACCGCTTCGATCAGTGCTTCGGGACGTACTTCAAGGGCATGGAGGAGCTGTTCGACGCGCTGCACGGGGAGATCCCCGAGGAATGGCTCCGCCGGCAGGCCGAGCTCATGCTGAGCGAGGAGGAAAAGGCGCTCATCGAGGCGATGGGCGGCTTCGAGAAGCTCATGGAGGAGCTGAAGAAGCGCCTGGAGGAGCAGAAGGGGCGCCACCAGGGCGGCAACAAGTGGATCGGGACGGCCGGGAAGTCGCCGTTCGGGGCCTACGGCTACAACCCCGAGGGGGTGCGCATCGGGCAGCACGAGTCGCGGCACCGGCGCGCCGTCAAGGTCTGGGACCGGCGCGAGTTCAGGAACTTCGACGACACCGTGGAGCTCGGTACCCGGAACATGAAGATCGCCTTGAGAAAGCTCAGGCGCTTCGCACGCGAGGGCGCGGAAGAGGAGCTCGACCTCGACGACACCGTGCGCTCGACGGCCCGCAACGGAGGGCTCCTCGACATCAAGATGGTCCCGGAGCGGCACAACGCGGTGAAGGTGCTCCTGTTCCTCGACGTCGGGGGCTCCATGGACGACCACGTCAAGGTGTGCGAGGAGCTGTTCTCCGCCGCGCGCGGGGAGTTCAAGCACCTCGAGTACTACTATTTCCACAACTTCGTCTACGAGACAGTGTGGAAGGACAACCTGCGCCGCCATTCGGTGCGGATCCCGACGATGGACGTCCTCCACAAGTACAACGCGGACCACAAGGTCATCTTCGTCGGCGACGCGAGCATGAGCCCCTACGAGATCGCCTATCCCGGGGGCAGCGTCGAGCACTGGAACGAAGAGGCGGGGTCGGTCTGGATGGGGCGCGTGCTGGACGCGTGGCCCTACGCGATCTGGCTCAACCCGAAGCCGGAGAACATGTGGGGCTACACCCAGTCGATCGAGATGACCCGCGAGATCATGGGGAACCGCATGTACCCCCTCACCGTCGAGGGACTCGAGAAGGGGATGCGCGAGCTGCGTCACCGCCGCTCGGACTGACCCGCGCGCGTATCCACGGCGTTATATTCGGACTACGGTCGGCCACCGAGCCCGAGGTCGTTCGAGTCCCTCGCGCCGAAGAATACCCGCCAGCAGGATCCACGGCTTTGCCATGCAGTAGGAGATGCGAATGACGGTCAAGATGACACTCAGCTTCACTGATCGCCACCATCGCTTCCTCACCGAGAAGGTGGGTGAAGGCGTCTTCGCCACGCAGAGCGCCGGGGTCGCGGTGGCCATCGAACAGATGATGCAGGACGAGGCGGAGCGGGAAGTGGCGCTCTCGGCGCTCGTGGACGAGCTCCGCGCCCGCTTGGCAACCCCACGCACAGAGTACGTGGACAGCACCCAGGCATTCGCGGCCGCTCGCGCGACCATCGCGGCGGCACGAGTAGGAGAAGCCTTCGCATGAACCTCATCGACGAGATTGTCGCCGCCGGCGACGAGCTGACGGAGATCCGCCGCGATCTTCACCGCCACCCCGAGCTCGCCTTCGAGGAGCACCGAACCGCGGAGGTGGTGGCGGAGCGCCTGACCGCCTGGGGGATCCCGATCCGCCGCGGCCTTGCGGGCACCGGAGTGGTCGGGACCCTCCGGGGCGGGCAGGGCAACCGCGCGATCGGCCTTCGCGCCGACATGGACGCCCTCGCGATGGACGAGCTCAACACCTTCGAGCACGTCTCGCAGCACCCCGGCCGGATGCACGGCTGCGGCCACGACGGGCACACGACGATGCTCCTCGGGGCGGCGCGCCACCTCGCGGAGCACGCGGGCTTCGACGGCACCATCCACTTCATCTTCCAGCCCGCGGAGGAAGGGGCGGGCGGCGCCGACGTCATGATCCGGGACGGGCTCTTCGAGGAATTCCCGGTGGATTCGGTGTGGGGGATGCACAACTTTCCGACCGTGCCGGTCGGAAAGTTCGTCACTCGCGCCGGTCCGTTCCTCGCGAGCTCGGACACGGTGCGGGTCACCGTGAACGGTGTCGGCGGGCACGGCGCGATGCCCCATCTCGCGCGGAGCCCGGTGAACGCCGCGTGCGCGATCATCGAGGCCCTCAACGACTTCGTCGCCCAGGAGATCAACGCCCAGAACGCGGCCACGTTCACCGTCGGGCGCATCCGGGGCGGCGACGCGATCAACGTCATCCCCGACTCGGTCGAGTTCGCGGGGACGGTGCGCTCGTTCACCCACTCGGTCCGCGACCAGTTCGCGGCGGGGCTCGAACGGATCGTGGGCGGGATCTGCGCCGCGCGCGGCATCTCCGCCGAGGCGGTGTACGAGAAGAACTACCCGCCGCTGGTCAACACCGAGGAGGAGACCGCGGTCGCGGCCCGGGCCGCGGCCAAGGTCGTGGGGCCGGAGAACGTGGATGCGGCGGGGCCGCGGGTCATGGGCTCGGAGGACTTCGCCTTCATGCTGCAGAAGCACCCCGGCAACTACATCATGATCGGCAACGGCGAGGGCGAGCACGGAGGCTGCATGGTCCACAACCCCCACTACGACTTCAACGACGAGATCCTCCCCATCGGCGCCACCTACTGGGTGGAGCTCGCCCGCGAGCTCCTGCCGCCACGTTGACCTCGCGCCATGCCTCGGCGCCGGCCGATTCGATGGCGGCCGGGAGGAGGTCCGGGAACGCGGGCTTCCCGCCCGCGTGCTGCATCCTTGCTGCGGGCCGATTCGATGACGGCGGTTGACGCGGCGGGGCGGCGGGCCTAGGATGCGCGCCATGAACGCACTGCTTGCGCTCCTCGCTCTTGCCGGGACCCGGAGGGGGTCGGCCGGAACGTAGTGCTGCGCTGAGCGAACCGTTACGAAGCCCGCCCCCGGAAACGAGGGCGGGCTTTTTCTTTTGGAGGGACGAGAACATGAGCGAATCCACCCCGGCCCGCGAGGCTCCCGCGCCGGTAGCCTGGCCGGCCCCCCAGGCCCCCGGCCGGATGCCCATCGAGAAGTACCGGACCTTCGCGCCCATCGACCTGCCGGACCGCAAGTGGCCGGGGCGGGTCATCACCCACGCGCCCATCTGGTGCAGCGTCGACCTTCGCGACGGCAACCAGGCCCTCGTCAACCCGATGGACCACGAGCGCAAGAAGCGCATGTTCGAGACCCTCGTCAAGATGGGCTTCAAGGAGATCGAGGTCGGCTTCCCGTCGGCATCCGACACCGACTTCGACTTCTGCCGCTACCTCATCGAGAACGACGCGATTCCGGACGACGTGACCGTGCAGGTCCTCACCCAGTCGCGGCCCGAGCTCATCACCCGCACGTTCGAGAGCCTCGCGGGCGCGAAGCGGGGGATCGTCCACCTCTACAACTCGACCTCGACCCTGCAGCGCCGGGTCGTCTTCGGGCTCGACCGGGCGGGGATCACCGAGATCGCGGTGAACGGCGCGAAGCTCGTCCGCGAGCTGGCCGAGGCCCGTCCGGAGACGGACTGGATCTACGAGTACTCGCCGGAGAGCTTCACCGGCACCGAGCTCGACTACGCGGTCGAGATCTGCGAGGCGGTGATGGACGTGTACGAGCCGACCCCGGCCAAGCGGATGATCATCAACCTGCCGGCCACCGTCGAGATGGCGACCCCCAACATCTACGCCGACCAGATCGAGTGGTTCGGCCGCAACCTCCGCAATCGGGAGAGCATCATCCTGAGCCTTCACCCGCACAACGATCGGGGGACCGGGGTCGCGGCGGCGGAGCTCGCGTTCATGGCTGGAGCGGATCGGATCGAGGGGACCCTGTTCGGGAACGGGGAGCGGACCGGCAACGTGGACGTGGTGACCCTCGCCCTCAACATGTTCACCCAGGGAGTGGACCCCGAGCTCGACCTCTCGGACATCGACCACCTGCGGGGGGTCGCGGAGCACTGCAACCAGCTCCCCGTCCACCCGCGCCACCCCTACGCGGGCGAGCTCGTCCATACCGCGTTCTCCGGCTCTCACCAGGACGCGATCAAGAAGGGCATGACCGCCAACACCGCGTCCAACTCGCCGGTCTGGGAGGTGCCGTACCTTCCCATCGACCCGGAGGACATCGGGCGCACCTACGAGGCGGTCATCCGCATCAACAGCCAGTCCGGCAAGGGCGGCGTCGCCTACATCATGCAGGAGGAATACCACCTGGACCTCCCGCGCCCCCTCCAGATCGAGTTCAGCCGGATCGTGCAGTCGGTGACGGACGAGAGCGGGCTCGAGATCTCGTCGCAGGAGATCTGGGACCTCTTCGAGAGGGAGTACCTCGGCTGCAACGGGCGCTTCGATCTCGTGGAGCACCGCATGGCGCCCGACACGCATGCCTCGGACCGGGTGGTGGTGACCGGGACGCTCCTCGTGGACGGGGAGACGCGCATCGTGACCGGGGACGGCAACGGCCCCATCGACGCCTACACGAGCGCGCTCGCGCGGGACCTCGGCGTCGAGGTGAACGTGCTCGACTACAAGGAGCACGCGACGGGGCACGGGGCGAACGCGACCGCCGTCGCCTACGTCGAGGTCGCGCGGCCGGACGGCGACTACCTGTACGGGGTGGGGATGGACCCCAACATCGTGATGGCCTCGCTCCGGGCGGTGACGAGCGCCGCGAACCGCCTCCAGCGCAACGGAGAGTAGCCGGGGAGAGAAGTCAGGCGAAGCGATCCGGCGCGAAGGGGGCGAGGTCCACGCTCGGGGTCTCGACGCCGTCCACCAGCTCGGCGATGAGCTTGCCGGTGATTCCGCCGAGGGTCATGCCAAGGTGCTGGTGGCCGAACGCGCACAGGATGCGGGGCTCGGAGGGCAGCGGACCGATCGCGGGCAGCGAGTCGGGGAGCGTGGGCCGGAACCCGAGCCAGCTCTCGGCCGGCTCCCCGAGGTCGGGGAGGAGGCGCCGCGCGGCCGCAGTCAGGGCCTCGATGCGCGCCGCACGGGGCGGGGCATCGAGCCCCGCGAACTCCACCGTGCCGGCCGCGCGGAGCCCCCCTTCCATCGGGGTCATGAAGAACCCGCCGTCAATCGGTGCCACCGGCCGGCTCAGCAGGGACGCCGCCTCCGGAAACATGACGTGGTAGCCCCGCTCGGTGTCGAGCGGAATGTGGTCCGCGAGCTGCCCGAGAAGCCGCTTCGACCACGCGCCGGAGGCGACCACCACCCGATCCGCGGCGATGCGCCTTCCTGAGCAGACCACCTCGAGCAGCCCGGGAAGGCCGCTCCCGATCGACTTCACCTCGGCCTGGAGCAGGCGTCCGCCCCACTGCACGAACGCGCGGGCAAGCCCGTCCACCACCGCATGGGGACTGCGCAGGAAGAACACGTCCTCCATGCAGACCCCCCGGTGCACGACATTGGCGAGGGCCGGTTCCAGTTCGTAGACCTCGCTCGGGTCGAGTTCCCGGATGGCGACCCCGTGGGCGCGACGCCGCTCGCGGTTCCCGCGGTCGCGCCGCCAGCTCTCTTCCGATTCGTAGACGTGGAGCGCGCCGGCGGGACCGAGAAGCGACTCGATCCCCGCCCGGCGCGCGAGAGGGCGAAAGCCCTCCTCCGCCCTCGCGAGAATCGCGGCGAGGGCGGCCACCGTCGTCCGCACCCGGCCCGGGCGGCAGGCAGAGAGGAAACGCAGGGCCCAGGGCAGGAACCGGGGGAGGTAGGACCACCGGATCGAGAGCGGGCTCGCGGGGTCGAAGAGCATGGAAGGGGCGTCGATGATCCGCCGGGGAGCGTTGATCGGAATGCACGCGTAGGTGGCGAAGATGCCCGCGTTGCCGTACGACGTGCCCCGTCCGGGGGCACCGCGGTCGATCAGGGTGACGTCGTGCCCGGACTCCTGCAACCAGAGCGCGGCGGAGACGCCGACCATGCCGGCTCCCACTACCACCACGCGCTGGGGCTTCGCGCCTTCCCTCATCGATCCACCTCCATCTCTTCAGCCGAGCGATGCTGCCCCGAGAGTCCCCGTATACTGGCACGGAAGCCGAGGTGGTGCGCGTCGCCGTCGGGAACGCCCGCAACGGCGCCGCTCGGGGCACCAGGTCCGGATGGGCTGCGCATTCCAGGGGAGGCGGACTCCACATGATCGACTTTCGAAGCGACACGGTGACCATGCCGACGCCGGCGATGCGTTCGGCCATGGCCGAGGCGGAAGTGGGGGACGACGTCTACGGGGAGGACCCCACCGTCAACGCGCTCGAGCGGCGAGCGGCCGAGATGGTGGGAATGGAAGCGTCGATCTTCGTTTCGAGCGGTACCCAGGGGAACCTCGTCGCCCTGCTCACCCACTGCGGGCGCGGCGACGAGTTCATTGCCGGGCAGCGGGCGCATTGCTACCGGTCCGAGGCAGGCGGCGCCGCCGCCCTCGGGGGGATCCAGCCCCAGCCGCTCGATTTCGCGCCGGACGGGACCCTGCCCCTCGACGCGGTGCGAGCGGCCGTCAAGCCGGGAGACGACTTCCACTACGCGAGGAGCCGGCTCCTCTGCCTCGAGAACACCCAGAGCGGAAAGGTGCTCCCCCTCGACTACCTTGCGAGGGCCGAAATGCTCGCGGACGAGCTCGGCCTCGCCAAGCACCTCGACGGCGCCCGCCTGTTCAACGCCTCGGTCGACCTCGGGGTCGAAGCGAGGGATATCACCCGTCACTTCGACACCGTGTCGATCTGCCTGTCCAAGGGGCTCGGCGCCCCGGCCGGAACGATGCTCTGCGGCCCTCGGGACTTCATCGACCAGGCGCGCCGCGTCCGGAAGATGCTGGGCGGCGCGATGCGCCAGATCGGCGTCGTCGCGGCGGCCGGCCTCTACGTGCTGGACCATCATGTCGAACGCCTCGCGGGCGACCACGAGAACGCGAAGCGGCTCGGAAAGGCGTTCGAGGACATCGAGGAGCTCGGCTTCGACGGGAGCGACGTCCACACCAACATGGTGTTCGTGGACATGGACGAACGCTGGCGGGCCGACCTCCAGGAGCACTTCCGGACGAACGGGATCCTCATCTCGTCCCGCAATCCGGTCCGCTTCGTGACCCACCTCGACATCGACGAAGCCGATATCGACGAGGTCGTCGCCCGCTGCAAGGCGTTCTTCGCCCGCAACCGCTAGCCGACGCCGCCGTCCCACTCAGCCCGGACCCGCCCCGCTGCCCGCCCCCACCTCAAGCGGGAGGAAGCCCCTGCCGCACGCCACCCCATTTGCCACCGAAGATTGGACAATCTTTCGCGAAAAAACGCCGCGAGAAGCAATTTGCCCGAAAGATCATGAAATCTTTCCTGCGGTTCCTGCACCCTGGCGACAAGAGCCCCGACTCGGGTCGGGGCTCGGAGGTGGCTCCGGAGCTCAGTCGGCGGCTTCGTCGAGGTAGGCCTCCATCGGGGGGCAGGTGCAGACGAGGTTGCGGTCGCCGTAGACGTTGTCGACGCGCCCGACGGGGGGCCAGTACTTGTCCTCGCGGCACCACGGGGCGGGATAGAAGGCCTCGGCGCGCGAGTAGGGATGCGGCCACTCGTCCTCGGCGACGAGACACGTCGCGTGCGGGGCGTTCTTGAGCACGTTGTCCTCGGGGTCCGCCCGACCGGTCTCGACGGCCCGGATCTCCTCCCGGATGGAGACCATCGCATCGCAGAAGCGGTCGATCTCGCGCTTCGACTCGCTCTCCGTCGGCTCGATCATGAGGGTGTCGGCGACCGGGAACGACATCGTCGGGGCGTGGTAGCCGTAGTCGACGAGCCGCTTCGCCACGTCGTCGACCGTGATCCCGCACGCCTTCTTGAGATCCCGGAGATCAATGATGCACTCGTGGGCGACGAGGCCGCCCGGCCCCCGGTAAAGCACCGGGAAATGCGGCTCGAGGCGGGCCGCGATGTAGTTCGCGTTGAGGATCGCGATCCGGGTCGCCTGGAGGAGCCCCTCGTGGCCCATGAGCTTCATGTAGGCCCAGGAGATGGGGAGGATCCCGGCCGATCCCCACGGGGCGGCCGACACCGCCCCGACGGACGTGCCGCCGCGATCGTAGGGGTTGGCCTCCGCCACGACCGGGTGCCCGGGGAGGAAGGGCGTGAGGTGGGCGCGTACCCCGATGGGGCCCATCCCGGGCCCGCCGCCTCCGTGCGGAATGCAGAACGTCTTGTGCAGGTTGATATGGGAGACGTCGGCCCCGAGATCGGCCGGCCACACGATGCCGAGGAGCGCGTTCAGGTTCGCCCCGTCCATGTAGACCTGCCCGCCGTGCTCGTGGACGATGTCGCAGACCTCGCGAATGGATGCCTCGAAGACCCCGTGCGTGGAGGGATAGGTCACCATCAGGGCCGCGAGCCGCTCGCCCGCCGCCTCGGCCTTGGCGCGCAGGTCCTCGACGTCCACGTTGCCGTCGGCGTCGCATCCCACCACCACGACCCGGAGCCCCGCCATGTGCGCGCTCGCGGGGTTCGTGCCGTGGGCGGAGGCGGGGATGAGGCAGACGTCCCGTTCGCCCTCTCCCCGGCTCTCGTGATACCGCCGGATGACGAGGAGTCCCGCGTACTCGCCCTGCGAACCGGCGTTCGGCTGGAACGACACCCCCGCGAACGCGGTGCACTCGCAGAGCATGAGCTCGAGGTCCCGGACGAGTTGGGCGTACCCCTCGGTCTGGTCGGGCGGCGCGAACGGATGAATGCCCGCGAACCCCTCGAACGTCACCGGGAGCATCTCGGTCGTCGCGTTCAGCTTCATCGTGCACGAGCCGAGCGGGATCATCGAGCGGTCGAGGGCGACATCCCGGGTCGCGAGCCGGCGGAGATACCGCAGCATCTCGGTCTCGCTGTGGTAGCGGTGAAACACCGGGTGGTCGAGGATGGAGTCGGCGCGAAGCATGGCGCCGGTGAGACAGGGGCGGGCCGAGGCGTCGAGCGAGTCGACCGACGGTACGTCGGCGCCGGGTGCGAACCCGGCCAGCACCTCGACGACCACCTCGGGAGTGGTGGTTTCGTCCACCGAGATCCCGATCCGCCCTTCGTCGACCTCGCGCAGGTTGATCCCCCGCGCCCGCATCCGTTCGTGGATCGCGGCCGCACCGCCCGAAGCGGTCGCGCTCCAGAGCGGGACCTTCACCGTCAGCGTGTCGAAGAAGGTTTCGTTCTCGGTCTCGAAGCCGAGGCGGGCGAGACCTTCACGGAGGAGAACGGCCATGCGGTGCACGCGGCGCGCGATGCGCGAGAGTCCCTCCGGTCCGTGGTAGACCGCGTAGAAGCCCGCGATGACGGCGAGCAGGACCTGCGCGGTGCAGATGTTGCTCGTGGCCTTCTCGCGCCGGATGTGCTGCTCCCGGGTCTGGAGCGCCATGCGGAACGCGGGCTGGCCGTACCGATCCACCGAGACCCCGATGATGCGGCCGGGGGTGGAGCGGCGGTAGGCGTCGCGGGTGGCGAAGAACGCGGCGTGGGGACCGCCGCCGCCCATCGGAACCCCGAAGCGCTGGCTGCTCCCGACCACGATGTCGGCCCCGAGCTCCCCGGGGGAGCGCAGCATCACGAGGGCGAGCGGGTCCGCCGCCACTGCGACCAGCGCCTGCTGTGCGCGCGCGCGCGCCACGATCCCCGCGAGGTCCGGGACCCCGCCCCCCGACCCCGGGTACTGGACCAGCACGCCGAAGCACGGTCCGTCGAGCTCCGCCGCCGGCCGGACCTCCACCTCGAGGTCGAGCGGGCCCGCGCGGGTGCGGACCACGTCGATGGTCTGGGGGTGACAATCGGCGTCGACCAGGAACCGGTTCGACTTGGCCTTTCCGACGCGGCGCGCCATCGCCATCGCCTCGGCCGCCGCCGTCGCCTCGTCGAGGAGGGAGGCGTTGGCGAGCTCCATGCCGGTGAGGTCGATGATCATCTGCTGGTAGTTGAGCAGGGCCTCCATCCGGCCCTGGCTCACCTCCGACTGGTACGGCGTGTAGGCGGTGTACCAGGCGGGGTTCTCGAGCACGTTCCGCCGGATCACGGCCGGGGTGTGGGTCCCGTGGTACCCCATGCCGATGAGCGAGGTCATGAGGCGGTTGCGGCCCGCGAGGGCGGCCAGGCGCGCATACGCCCCGGGCTCGTCAAGAGGGGCTTCGAGGTCGAACTCGCGGGGGTGACGGATGACCGCCGGAGCGGCGGCGTCGATCAGCTCTTCGACGCTCGCGAAGCCGAGGACCTCCAGCATCGCCTTCGCTTCGTACTCGCCCGGGCCGATGTGGCGCCGGACGAAGGGGGCGGATTCGGTTACGTCGCCGAGCCGGTCGTCTCCGGTCGCTTCCATCATTCGAGCCCCTCCACGTATCGAAGATACTCTTCCTCGGTCATGAGCGCCTCCAGCGACTCGTCGCCGCCCGTCTCGATCTCCACGAACCAGCCTTCCCCGGCCGGGTCCTCGTTGACGAGAGCGGGCTCGTCGTTCAGGGCCTCGTTGACCTTCACCACCGTCCCCGACACCGGTGCGAAGAGCTCGCTCGCCGCCTTGACCGACTCGATGACGGCGGCCTCCGCCCCCCGTTCGACCTCGTCGCCGACCTCCGGCAGCTCGATGAACACGATCTCCCCGAGCTGGTCCTGGGCGTAGTCCGTGATCCCGACCACCGCCAGACCGTCGTCAGCGAGCCGTACCCACTCGTGGTCCTCGGTATACCGGAGTTCGCTCATGGCATTCCTCCCCTCGCTTGCCGTAGCACCGGAGACATCCTTTCCGGTTTCGCCCCCTCCACACGTCTGGGTCATACTACACTCAACCACCATCGATCGACCCCCTCGTGACCGACCTTCACCCCACCGGCAATGTCCCGACCCACCGCATTTCGTACCGGAACGCCCTCGGAGTCGGTGGCGCGATCTGGGCCGTCACCGGGGTCGCAGGCATCCTCGCCTGGGCGATCTTCCGACTCTCGGGCATCGCTCTCGGTGCGCTCGAGGTGCCGTTCGCCTGGTACCACTGGGTCGCGATCGGGGCCTTCGTGCCGTTCATGGCGTGGTCGGAAGGGCTCCGGGGATTCCAGCGCCGGTTCTCCCCCCGCGTCGCGCAGAGGGCGATGCTCATCCGCGCCGCCCCGACCGCGGCCCGGGTGATCTTCGCGCCGCTCTTCGCGGCGGGCTTCTTCGGCGGTTCGCGGCGCGAACAGCTCGGGGCGTGCCTCGGAACGGTCGCCATCATCGCCCTCGTCATCCTCGTCCACCGGCTGGACCAGCCGTGGCGCGGCATTCTCGACGCGGGGGTGGTCACCGGCCTCGCGTGGGGAGTGGTGGCGACTCTCGCGCTCAGCGCACGGGCGTGGCGGACCGCCGAATGAGGCGATTCCGGGCCGCCCGGGCGCGGTCCGGATCGGGCACCGACGGCACCGCTTCGATAGCATCCAGGTAGTTGCGGGGCAGCGCGAGCTCGCGAGCCCCGGCGAGTACGAACTCCTTGTACCAGTCGTAGGGCGTGAGGCCGCGCGCGCGGGCTTCCGGCCGCGCGACGTAGAGATCGGCGGCGACCGACCGACCGTCGAGGATCACCGCCACCGTCGCGCGCTCGTAGCCCGGACCCTCGATGCGGTCGAGCTCCGCAAGCTGCCGATCGTCAAGGCGAAACACGCCTCCCCAGAGACGGTCCGCCGGATCGCCGGTGCGAAACGCATCGCACTTGCCGGAGCCATCGCGGCCTCGCTTGTGAAACCGGAGCGCGTAGCCGGGGAGCGATGCCGCCCCGAGCCGAGCGCAGTACCCAAGCCGGCGCTCCAGGCGGGCGGCGAGGAGATTGGAGCCGTAGCCAAAGTAGAGCGTGGAACGGGGTTCGGAGTGCATCCGCGGGTGTTCGTGCCGGTCGCGATTCGGTATTGTCGCGCCCCGCTTGCGCCGAATCGAGGATCTCCCCGCATGACGCTGCCCGAGAAGATGACGGCCATCGAGATCGCCGCCCCGGGAGGCCCCGAAGCGCTCGTGCCGGTCGAGCGTCCGGTGCCGCGGCCGGGCCCGGGTGAAGTGCTGGTGCAGGTCGCGGCGGCCGGCGTGAACCGCCCCGACGTCATGCAGCGCGAAGGCAACTACCCGCCGCCCCCCGGTGCATCCGACATCCCGGGGCTCGAGATCGCGGGCGAGGTGGTCGAAGCGGGGCCGGGCGCAACCGGGGTGCCGGACCGGGTCTGCGCCCTCGTCCAGGGGGGCGGCTACGCGGAGTACTGCCTCGCCGCGGCGCCGCTCTGTCTCCCGGTCCCGGAGGGCTTGAACAACGTCCAGGCGGCGGCTCTCCCGGAAACGTACTTCACGGTGTGGACGAACGTCTTCGAGCGCGGGCGGCTCGCGGCGGGAGAGAGCATCCTCGTGCACGGGGGGAGCAGCGGGATCGGCACCACCGCCATCCAGCTCGCGCGGGCGTTCGGAGCGACGGTCTACGCCACCGCCGGCTCGCCCGAGAAGTGCCGGGCGTGCGAGGAGCTGGGGGCGGCCGAGAGCATCGACTACCGGGAGGACGACTTCGTCGCCCGCATCGCGGCCGCGACCGAAGGGCGCGGGGTCGACGTGGTGCTCGACATGGTGGGCGGAGACTACTTTCCGCGCTGCCTCAAGTGCCTCGCGACCGAAGGCCGGCTCGTCCAGATCGCCACCCAGCGCGGGATCAGGAGCGAGATCAACCTGCTCGCGATCATGGTGAAGCGGCTCACGGTCACCGGCTCGACCCTGCGCCCCCGGAGCGTCGCCGAGAAGACCCCCATCGCGAACGCGCTCCGGGAGCGGGTCTGGCCGCTCCTCGCGGCCGGACGGGCGCGGCCGGTCATCCACCGGACGTTCCCGCTCCACGAGGCGGCGGCGGCGCATGCCCTCATGGACTCGAGCGCCCACATCGGCAAGATCGTCCTCACCACCGTCGCCGGCTGGGAGCTGGAGCAGCCCGCCGCCCCCGCGTAGCGTCCCGCCCCGCCCCCTCGACGGCCGGGCGGGGGAATCGACCGGGCGGCTAGCGGTAGACGAGGGTCGGGAGGTAGAGGGCGAGATCCTCGTAGGCGAGGAGCAGGCCGACCATCACCAGCATCGAGACCACGAACGGGAGCGCGCCATACGCCACGTCGTTGAACTTCCCGCCCCGCAATCGGATCCCCTGCACGACATAGAGGTTGACCCCGATCGGGGGGGTGATGAGGGCGGCCTCCATCAGCACCGTGATCATGATCCCGAACCACACCGGGTCGTAGCCGAGCTGGATCACGAGCGGGAAGACGACGGGAACCGTCGTCAGCATCATCGACAGGGTCTCCATGAACATGCCGAGGATGAGGTAGAAGACGACCAGCAGCAGCATCGTCTCGAGCGGGGTCAGCCCGAGCTCGCCAACCCATTGGATGAGAGCCTGGGTCACCCCCAGGAAGCTGAGCACGAAGTTGAGGAAGATCGCCGCGAACACGATGAGCATGATCATCGCGGTCGTTCGCATCGTGCCCTCGAACGCCGCCTTGAGCATGGCCAGGTTGAGGGTCCGGGTCCAGACCGAAAGGAGGAGCGCGAAGCACACCCCGACCGAGGCCGCCTCGGTCGGGGTCGCGACCCCCGCGTAGATCGATCCGACCACCACCGCGAAGAGCATGATGGGGGGGAGCAGGTCCGGCAGGCTCCGCAGGCGCGCCGCCCACGTGGTTTCCACCGTGGTACCTCCCCATTCGCGGCGGAACAGGCACCCCGCGATGATCGCGGCCATGAAGAGGGACGAGAGGATGACTCCCGGAATGATCCCGGCGAGATAGAGCTCCGGCACGGAGCTGTCCGTGATGAGGCCGTAGATGATGAGGTTGATCGAGGGAGGGATCAGGATCCCGAGGGTGCCCCCCGCGGCGAGCGAGCCGAGAAAGAGGGGCTCGTTGTAACGGTGCCGCTCGATCTGGGGATAGGCGACGGTCCCGACCGTCGCCGCCGTCGCCACCGAAGAACCCGACGACGCCGCGAAGATCGCGCACGAGCCGATGTTGGCGTGCATGAGCCCGCCCGGGAGCCACGACAGCCACTGCATCACCGCGTTGTACATGCGCTGCGCGATCCCCGCCCGCAGCATGATCTCGCCGAGGAGGATGAACATCGGCACCGCGACGAGGATGAACTCCTTGCTCTTCTCCCAGGTGAACTCGCCGATCGCGGGGGTGAGTCGACCGCGGAAGAAGAGCTCGTCGAGCAGCAGGGAGAGGGTGCCGAGAACCGCCGCGACCGGGATCGCGGCGAACACGAGGACGAGGAGAATCGTGAGGATGAGGAAACCCATCGTTCAGCCCTCCTGCGCCATGCCGCGGGTCTCCGCCTCGACCTCCTCCGCGACCGTCGGCACCCCGACGATGCGGTTGACGGCCGCGTCGTCGCGCTGCCAGTAGCGGAGCATCGCGTAGACGGCGACGAAGACGAGGGTGAGCTGGAAGGCGATGAGGCCGATCACCCAGAAGAGCTGGGGGATCCAGAGCGGGGTGGCGAGGGTCGTGATCGACACCGAGTCGCGCACGTACGACGTCGCGAACGCCTCCCAGGCATGCCGCGTCAAAACCGCGTTGAAGAGCAGCAGCAGCACCACCCCGACGATGTCGAGCACTCCGCAAAGTCGCCGGGGAAGCAGGTTGTAGACCGCGTCGATGCGGATGTTGGAGCGGTGGAGCACGCAGTACGAATAGGCCCAGGTGGTGCCCGCCGCGAACACGTAGCCGGACATCTCGTCCGAACCGCTCATGGTGATCGAGAAGATCTTGCGCAGGACGACATCGACCGTGACCATGATCGCGGCCGCGAGGTGGGCGGCGCCGCCGATCCAGACCGCGATCTGGGCGATGCGCGCGAGACGAGCGTGGATCCGCTCAAACATGAATGGCAGCTCCGGGGGACCGATGGAAAGGCCGCGCCCCGGCGGGAGCGCGGCCTTTCCGGTAGCGACGCGTCGAAACGCTCAGACCGGTATCAGAGCGAGAGCTCGACCCCGGCCACCTTGCCGATGGTGGCGTTCCATTCGTCGATGCACTTCTGGGTCCCGCATCGCTTCGCCCAGCGCGCCCCGACCACGTCGTTGAAGATCTGCTTGACCCTCTCCTGGTCCTCGGGCGACGGGACCACCGGCACCATGTTGCCGGTCTGTCCGAGCTCGCACGGCCCGTCGGTGTTGCAGCGAAGGGCCACGTCTTCCATGCTCGCGGTGGCTGTCCAGAAGTCCTCCTCGTGCTTGGCGGCCTGCTCGAGCAGGAGTGCCTGCGTATCCGGCGTGAGCCCGTTCCAGGTGTCGTTGTTGATCGCCATGAACGAGGCCGCGTAGCCGAGCTTGACCTGGATGTTGTGGGTCACCACCTGCCACCACTTCGCGTTGTAGGCGGGGAGGGTCCCGGTGATTCCGCAGTCCGCCACGCCGCGTTGCAGCGACGGCACGACCTCGCCGAAGGCGATGGTGACGGCGGTCCCGCCGATACCCTCGATGAAGTCGCCGAGCGGCACCGAGTAGGTGCGGATCTTCTTGCCCTCGAGCTCGGAGAGCATGACTTCCTTCTTGCTCCGGTCACCGAGGTTGCACCACATCTCCTGGCTCGGCCACGCGTAGATCACCATCAGCTTGCCGTTGTACTTGTCGTTGATCTCGCGCTCGATGATCGGCCGGTAGGCTTCGATGACCTTTCGGTACGTCGCCAGATCGCTGACGAGGCCGGGCAGGTCCGCGCCTTCGAGCTCGGGGCTGTCCTGCGAGACGTAGGTGGCGACCGCGTACACCACGTCGGCCGCGCCGAGCTGGAGCATCCGCATGACCTCGAAGCCGGAAGCGCCGAGCTCGGTCAGGGACTTCGCGTTGGCGGTGATCGCCCCTCCGGTCGCTTCCGGAATCTGCTCGGTCCAGAACGGTCCCTCGCGCTCCTTCCAGTGGTTCAGGAACCCCCAGGAGCCGATGACGGTGAGCTCCTGCTTGCCGTAGTCGGCAGCCATCGACGGCCCGGCGGTCATTGCGAGGGCGGCGGCTACCGCCCCGATGAGTGTTGCCTTCAACTTCATGTCCTTCATTCCTCTGAATGCTGGTTTGCTTCTCGGAACAGGGTCCGTGTGCGCCCGCCATCTTTACCACGCGCCTCGCCCTCGCACAAGGAAGCCGGCGGCGCCACCACCGCCCCTCGTGCAGCATGGTCAGTGAACCCGGGTTCCCGAGGCCGGCGGGCGGGCGCCGGTTCGATACAATGGGCCGGACCCGGATCGGAAAGTCCGGTACCCGGCCCGGTTCATGCCAAACAGCCCTTCCCGTCGAACGAAGCTCCGATGACCCTCGCGCACCTGGGACCGCCGAGCCCACCGCCATGACGTCTCCCGATCTCGCCGAGCCGGGGAGTCTCCGCGATTGGATGACCCGCATCCCGCACCAGAGGGCGATCGGGTTCGAGCTCGTGGAGATGGGTGCGGACTTCGCGGTGGGGCGAATCCCCTACTGCGCCTCCCTCGTCGGCAACCCCGCGACCGGCGTCGTGCACGGCGGGATCGTCACCACCCTGCTCGACACCGTCGGCGGGATGGCGGCCCTCGCCCGGCAGGGCGAGTTCATCGTGATGGCGACCCTCGACCTCCGAATCGACTACCTGCGCCCCTCCACGCCCGGGAAGGACCTCGCCGCGCGGGTGGAGTGCTACAAGCTGACCCGCAACATCGCGTTCACGCGCGGATTCGCGTTCAACGAAGACCCCGGCGACCCCCTCGCCTCGATGAGCGCGACCTACATGCTGAACACCCCGGCCGCGCGACCTTCCCCGCAAGCGTGAAGGAAGCCGTGACATGCTGAACACCCCAGCGCCTCGTTCGTCACCCGGAACCTGAAGGATGTCACGCCACGTTGAACACCCCGGCGGCACGGGGCTGCCCCGAAATGTGACGGATGCTGCGCCATGCTGAACACCCCGGAGGCGCGATCGTGAGCGGCGGGGCGCCGGCGGAAACGGGGCTTGAGCCGATCGTCCTCGAGGCGCGGCGCACTCGCGACTTCGCGCGCATCACGGAGGCGATCCCCTACGCCCGGTTCCTCGGGATCGACGTCGACGTCAAGGGCGACGAGATCACCACCTGCATGCGCTACCGCGACGATCTCGTCGGCAACCCCGCCCTCCCCGCCCTGCACGGAGGAACCCTCGGGGCGCTCCTCGAGCACGCCGCCATCTTCGAGCTGCTGTGGACCGAGGAGGTGAAACCGCTCCCGAAGACGATCAACATCACCGTCGAGTACCTGCGGTCCGCGCGGCCCCGCGACACCTTCGCGAGGGCCGAGATCACCAAGCGCGGGCGACGGGTGGCGAACGTCTACGCGACCGCCTGGCAGGACCGTCGGGACCGCCCCATGGCCCAGGCCCACGCCCACTTCCTGCTTCGGTGACGGAGGGAGAGCTGGAGTCCGGATGAGGAAACCCGCCACGACCGACCGACCGATCCACCCCCTCCTCGCGGAACGCTGGAGTCCCTACGCATTCACGGACGAGGGGGTGGGCGAAGAGGAACTGATCGCGCTCTTCGAGGCGGCGCGGTGGGCCGCCTCCTCGTACAACGAGCAACCGTGGCGATTCATCGTGGCCCGCCGCGAGGAGCCGGCCGCGTTCGAGAAGGTGCTCTCGTGCCTCGTCCCCTTCAACCAGGGCTGGGCGCGGCACGCGCCGGTCCTCGCCCTCGGGCTCGTTCAGACCCTGCGTCCGGGGGACGGGTCGCCGAATGTGGCCGCCCAGCACGATCTCGGGCTCGCCGCCGCGACCCTCACCGTCGAGGCGACCCATCGAGGGCTCTCCGTCCACCAGATGAGCGGCATCGTCGCGGACCGGATACGCGACGCCTGGGCGCTCCCCGACGATGTCCTGCCGCTCACCGCCCTCGCAATCGGCCACGCGGCGTCCCTGGCGGCGACGCCCGAGGACCTGCGCGACCGGCAGCGCCGCCCCCGCGAGCGGCGGCGCCTGCCGGAGCTCGTGTTCGGGGAGCGCTGGGGAGAGCCGGCCCCCTTCCTCGCCGGCGATCCGGGGGACTGAGGCCCAGCCCTGCTCAACCAAGGCGGGGCGAGGTGAGGCAGGGCGGGGCCAGGGCGCGTTCACACCAATGGGCCAAGAAACGCACCAGATTCGAATGACGCTCGGCGAAGCACGCAGGTCGGATTAACGAAGCGTAATCCGACCTCACGTGGGAGGGGAGGCCTTGACTCACAAGTGGCGGATAACGCTTCACTAATCCGACCTGTGGCTCCTCGCGCTCGTCGTGGATGGGGTGGATGGCGTGAACACACCCTGACCGGGTCGGGGCGATGAGTCCCGGGGCGAGCGCCCCACGAATTCGATATCATCGGCGCGTACCTGAACCGAAGCCCGGACGCACGCGGCCCGCGGCCGTCTCGCGGCAAGAACGAGCCCCCGGCTCCGGGCACCCACGGAGGACAGGACCATGTTCACCACCCTCCGCCGCGCTCGACCCGTCTTCCCCTTCTCCACCATCGTCACCACCGCCGCCGCCCTCGCGATCCTCTGGGCGGGCGCGGTGCGCGCCGGGGGGCCGACCGTCATCGAGCTCTTCACCTCCCAGAGCTGCTACTCGTGCCCGCCGGCGGAAGCGCTCCTCGGCGAGCTCGTCGAACGTGAGAGCCTCATCGCCCTCGAGTTCCACGTCGACTACTGGGACGACCTCGTGTACGGCTCCGCGGGGAGGTGGAAGGACCTCTTCTCCGATCCCGCATACACCCAGCGGCAGCGCGTGTATGCGGCGAGAATCCGGAACAGCGGCGTGTACACGCCGCAGGTCGTAGTCGACGGAGTGGTCCAGACCGTCGGGTCGAGGCGCGGACGGGTGGAGCGGCTCCTCGAACGCTCCGCCGGCATCGAGAAGCCGGTCCTCGTGTCGGTACGGCCCGCGGCCGAGGGCGGGTTCACGGTCACGGTGGAATCGAAGGCGGGCCGGCCCGCCGCCGCGGTGCTGCTCGCCCGTTACGACCTCAAGCACGTCACCGCGGTCGAGGCGGGCGAGAACAAGGGCAAGACCCTCACCAACCACCACGTGGTGCGCGAGTTCCGGGAGCTGGCCCACTGGACCGGCGAGCCCCTGGAGATCCCCCTCGCCGACCTCCGCCTCGGCCCCAACCAGGGCTGCGCGGTCATCGTGCAGGCGCACGATCAAGGCGCCATCCTCGGCGCCGCCGCCTGCCCCTCGTAGCCCCCGCCCGCGCCGATTCCCACCGCAGGTCTTGACACTCGCCGGCTCCGCTGCCTTTAATTCGTTCGATGAACGAACTAAATCGGATAGACCCCCCGAACCGCCCGTTCCGAAACGCATGCTGAAAGCTCGGCAGGGCCAGCTCCGCCGAAAGCCATGGAGGGGTCCGGATCCGCCGGCTCTTCCCCCGCGGGACGCGCCGGGAGACTGGGCCGATGCGGCCCTGCCCCAAGGTCCGGAGCGCGGCGCAGGGACCTCGTTCTCGCGAGCCGGCAAGCGGCGTACGGCACGGCACCCGACAGATGCTCGAGATCGACAAGAACGACATCGTGGCGATGCTCACGGGAGCGGGGTAAGCACGCATGGCGGCCCGGAAGACGGTCATGGCCCGCGAGATCGCCGAGATCCCGGAGGTGGCCGCGCGCCAGGTCGGGGAGGGCCTCGACGGCTACCGAGAGGTCGGCGAGCGCCTGCGCCGCATGGAACCGCGATTCCTCGTCACGTGCGCCCGCGGGAGCTCCGACCACGCGGCCACCTACCTCAAGTACCTCGTCGAGACCCGGATCGGGATCCCGGTCGCCTCGATGGGGCCGTCCGTCGCCTCCGTCTACGCGGCACCCCTCGCCCTGGAGGGAGGGGTCTGCGTCACGATCTCCCAGTCGGGCAAGAGTCCCGATCTCGCCTGCTTTCAGGACCGGGCGCGAAGGAGCGGCGCCGAGACGCTCGCGCTCACCAACACGCCGGACTCGCCGGTCGGTACGGGAGCGAGCGAGCTCGTGCCGATGCTGGCCGGTCCGGAGACTGCGGTCGCGGCGACCAAGACATTCGTCGCCGCCCTCGTCGCCGTCGCCGGAATCGTCGCCGGGTGGACGAGGGACCGAGTGCTGGTCAAGGGGCTGGGCGCCCTTCCGGAGTCGCTCGCCCGGGCGCTAGCGTGCACTTGGGACGAAGCGCTCTCCGGACTCGGGGGCACCGCCTCGCTCTACGTGATCGGCCGCGGCCCGGGGCTCGCCGCCGCTGCGGAGGCGGCGCTCAAGCTCAAGGAGACGTGCCGTCTTCACGCGGAGGCGCACAGCGCGGCGGAGGTCCGACACGGTCCTATCGCGCTCGCCCGCGGTCATCCGCGGGATCGCTTCGCCGCCATCGTGTTCCACGCGAGAGACCGAAGCCGCGCGAGCCTCGAGACCGCGTGCGAGGCTCTCCGTGCGAGCGGCGCCCCGGTGTTCGCGGCGGACTTCGACGCGCGAATCGCATCCCGGCTCCCCGTCGTCCCCGCGGAACATCCGTTGCTGGATCCCCTCAGCCAGGTCACGAGCTTCTACCGCTTCGTCGAGACGCTTTCAGTGGCGCTCGGCGGAGATCCCGACCGTCCGGCGCATCTGGAGAAGGTCACCGAGACAATGTAGGGCGACGTGGCGAGCTCCTTGCTACGGCAGCGAGCCCTCGGGCAGGGCGAGGACTCGCCGCTTGCCGACTTGACACCCGCCTTCGCTGCTTCCTTTAATTCGTTCGAGTACCGAACTAAAGGGAGACCCACCCTGAGCCGCGCAGCCCGAATCTCCCGGCGCATCTCCCTGCGGATGGTCATGGAGGCCGTCGTTCACGGGGGGCCGATCTCGCGCGCGAGCATCGCGAGACAGACCGGCCTGTCCAAGCAGACGACTTCCGAAATCGCTCGAATCCTCGTTGAGGACGGCTGGATCCGTGAGACCGGGCGCACGAGCGGCCACGTGGGCAGGGTGGCCGCTACCTACGAAGTCGTACCCGACTCCGCCTGCATCGCGGCCGTCGACCTCGGGGGCACAAAGACCCGCGCCGCCATCGCCGATCTCTCGTGCCGGATTCTGGCCGAGGAAGTCGAGCCTACCGACACCCGCGGCGGACGGCACGTGGTGCGCCAGATCGCACGCATGTGTCGCACCGCGGCGAAACGACAGGGCATCCCCTTCGAACGCGTCCGGCTCGGGGTGGCCGGGGTCCCCGGAGTGCCCGAGCCGGGCTCCGGCCGAATCCTCATGGCGCCCAATATCCCTCATGTCGACACAATCGACTTCGCCTCGGAGCTGGAAGACGCCCTCGGGATGGAGATTCACCTCGACAACGACGTGAACCTCGCGGTCCTGGGGGAGAACTGGCTCGGCAGCGGACGCGGAGCCGATCATCTCGCGTTCATCGCTCTCGGCACCGGGATCGGGGCAGGCCTCGTTCTCGGAGGGCAGCTCGTTCGCGGCGCGGGGAACGCGGCCGGCGAGCTCGGATTCCTCCCGTTCGGCAGCTACGCCCTCGACCGTCCGCGAGGCGCCAGCGGTTCGCTGGAGGAGTCGGTGGCGACGGACGGAATCCGGCGTCGCTACGCGGAGCTCTCGGGAAGATCGGCCTCCGTTCCGGAAGTCTTCGATCTGGCAAATGGCGACGATCCGAACGCCACCATCGTGCTCGACGAGACCGCGCGGCACCTTGCGCGGGCAATCGTCGCCCTCTCCGCCATCACCGATCCCGGAAAGGTCATCCTGGGCGGCTCCATCGGAGCGCGCTCCGAGCTCGTGGATCGGGTTCGCAGCCTCCTCGAGGACATCTCTCCGGTAGCGGTCGAGGTCGAGGCGAGCGCCCTCGGGCCGCGCGCGGCCGTCGCCGGCGCGACCGCGGTCGGACTCGGGCGATTGCACAACACCCTGTTCGGGCTGGACGAGGTCCCCGAGATCGAGATGGCTCTGCCGCCCGCGCGGGTGCTCGCGCTGAAGGCGTCGGGTCAATGAACCGGATGGGGCTCTTGGCAGGCGCAGGGGGCATCCTGCGAGTCCCCATCCTCCCGGTCGCGCCGGCTGCGCCGCATCGCGAGGCCGGCGGGTAGAACGCCGCCCCGGCGCCGGGGCGAACACGGGCGGATGCACCGGAGAACGAAGAAGGTCAGCGATGTTTCTGGATGTCCTAAGACGGCGCAATCCCCGGCTCGTCGAAGCGGCTGTCGCATTGCATCGGTCAGGCGAGATCCCCCCCAATGCCTACGTGCTCGACCTCGACGCGGTCGAGGACAACGCACGCGGCTTCAAGCACGAGGCCGACTCCCTCGGTCTCTCGGTGTTCGCCATGACCAAGCAGGTGGGACGCAACAGCGGGTTCTGCCGGGCCCTCGTTCGTGCCGGTATCGACCGCTCGGTCGCGGTGGACATGGCGTGCGCGCGCGCCTGCCACGCGGCCGGCTTGCGGGTCGGGCACCTCGGCCACCTGGTCCAGATCCCGCGCTTCGAGGCCGAGGCCGCCGCGCGGGAATTCGCACCCGACTACTGGACGGTCTTCAATGAAACCAAGGCACACGAGGCCGCCCGAAGCGCGCAGGCGGCGGGGCGCACGCAGGCGCTTCTCGCCCGCATCCAGGCCGAGGGGGACATCTTCTACCGTGGCCACGAAGGCGGATTCGGCGCGGGCGAGATCGCGACGGTGGCGGATGCGTTCGACGCGCTCGACGGGGGACGCTTCGCCGGAATCACCACATTCCCCGCGCTGCTCTTCGACCACCCGACGGGCAAGGTCGAACCGACCCCCAACCTCGCGACGCTCGGGCGCGCGATCGACGCGCTCGCGAAGGCGGGGAGAACCGGGGTCGAGGTCAACGCACCGGGAACGACTTCTTCCGTCGTGCTTGCGGCGCTCGCGGACGCGGGCGCGACCCAGTGCGAGCCCGGGAACGGACTGCATGGGACCACGCCGCTCCATGCCGTCGAGGATCTCCCGGAGATTCCGGCCATGGTGTACCTGACGGAAGTCTCGCATCTGCACGGCGGCCGGGCCTACGCCTTCGGCGGAGGTCTCTACATCGACCCGGTGTTTCCGGACTACCCGGTTCGGGCCCTTGTCTGCGACGCGCCGACGGTTTCCGCCGCCGCGATTGCCGAGGTGGAGATGCCCGCGCTCGGCGCCATCGACTACTACGCAATGATCGATGCCGAGGGGCAGGTCCGACCCAGGGTGGGCGACTCGGTCGTGTTCGGGTTCCGCGCCCAGGCATTCGTCACCCGTGCCTACGTCGTCGGGGTTGGCGGCATCCAGCGGGGGGACCGGCCGGTGGTCGAGAACATCGAGAACGGCTTCGGCCGGCCGGAGCCCTGGCCCGTGTAGGCGCGGCCCGCCGAAGGAGGAATTCTCCCCACTCCCATCACCCATCAATTCCGAAAGGAGGACGTCATGTCACATCCGAATCAGCGACCCCGGTGGCCGATGCTGCTCGCGCTCACGGCCGTCATCGGGCTCCTCGTCCCGTTCCAGGGCGCCAGCGCAGCCGAGCCTTTCTTCAGCGCTCCCATCGACTTCGATCTCGAAGCGGCAGAGACCGATCCGTACGGCAACCCGGCGGTCCCGACCTCGACGCTCTCGCTGAGCGAGGACGAGGTCGCGAAGGTTCGGGCCGGCGGGTACAAGTCGGCCCATCTCTGGGCGGGCGCCGGGGAGTGGTACAACGCCATCGACGCCGGCGCCACGGCCCGTTTCGAGGAGCTCGGCATCGAGGTGATCGCACGCACGGATGCGCAGTTCGATCCCGCGATCCAGGCGAACGACGTGGAGACGACGCTCGCGGCCTCCCCCGACGTCATCCTGTCCCTCATCGTGGACCCCGTCTCGGGCGCGCAGGCTTTCCGTGCCGCCGTTGACCGCGGCGTCGTGCTGTCGCTCGCCGACAACGGAGCCGAAGGCTACAAGCCGGGAAAGGAGTACGTCGGCATCGCCACCGGCAACCACTTCGGGATGGGCATCGCGGCGGCGGAGCTCACCGCCCAGGCGCTCGGCGGCAACGGAGAGGTCGGCATGATCTTCCACGACGCCGACTTCTTCGTGACCAACAACCGCGACAACTCCTGGCGAGCTGCGATCGAGCAGAACCACCCCGGCATCACGATCGTCGACGCGCAGGGGTTCACCGCCGAGCCCGCGACCTTCGACATCGCGTCGGCCATGCTGCAGCGCCATCCCGAGATCGACGCCATCTACGTGGCGTGGGACGTTGCCGCGGAAGGGGTCGTGGAGGCAGTGCGGGCGGCCGGGCGGGCCGCCGACGTCAAGGTCATCTCCCATGACCTCGGCGCCGCCAATGCCCTCGACATGGCGGAAGGCGGCATCTACTACGGCACCGTCGCCGACAAGCCCTTCGAGGTCGGCCAGGCGCTCGCGAACCTCGCCGCGTACGGATTGCTCGGCAAGGAGGCGCCCCCCTTCGTCGCCGTCGGCCTCATCTCGGTGACCCGGGACAATCTCGCCGAGGCGTGGCCCGCCTCGCTCAACATCCCGCTGCCGGAAATGGTCGCGGAGGCTCTGAAGTAGCGGGGAAGCAGCCGGAGACCGCCCGGGTCCCGCTCTCCCATGGCAGGTTCGAGCCGGCCATTCGGGCGGCGACCGGCCCTCTGGCCGGTCACGATCAGCTTTCGCCAGTACATCGTCTACATCGCGCTGGTGCTGATCGTGATCGCGTTCTCCGTGATCCTGCGCGATCACGGCTTCCTGAGCTGGAACAACATCGCCGCGATCGGCCGCCAAGCGGCGCCGATCGCGGTGATGGCGGTCGGCATGACCTTCGCGCTGGCCGCGGCCGAGATCGATCTCTCCGTCGGCTCCACGGTTGGAATCTCGTCCCTCGTCGCGGCCAACGTCCTGGTGCTGTACGGATTCACCGCCGGGGTCGCGGCAGCGCTCGCGGTCGGAATCCTGATCGGGCTCTTCAACGGGATCGTGACCGTCAAGGTCCGGATCCCGTCGTTCATCGTCACCCTCGGCACCCTGGGAATCGTCGCCGGAATCGCGCGGAACATGAACAACCTCCAGTCCGTTCCGATTCGCCACGATCTGTTCTCCAGCGCGTTCGGAACCGGGTCGGTGGGACCGCTCACTTCGCTCTTCATCTGGACCCTGATCGCGCTTGGCATCGGGCACTTCGCGATGCGCCACCTGCGCTTCGGACGGCACACGCTCGCGACCGGCGCGGACCGGGAGGCCGCCCGGGCGGTCGGCATCAATACCGACCGCATCCGGATCAAGGTGCTGGTCATCAGTGCGACCGCGGCGGCCTTCGCCGGGGTCCTGCTGGCCAGCCGCCTCGCCGTCGGCCGTCACAACCTCGGCGAGAACGATCTCCTGACCGTGATCGCGGCGGTGGTGATCGGGGGCACCAACCTCTTCGGCGGCCGCGCCTCGGTTCCCGGCGCGGTGGCGGGCGCGATCCTGATGGCGACGCTCAACAACGGACTCATCCTGATGGGACTCGACGCCGCCGACCAGTTCATCGCCCGCGGGGTCATCATCATCGTCGCCGTCGCTCTCAGCATGCGCGAGCGGCGCGATGCGTAAGGGGGCGATGGCAGCTCGTCACCGGCCACCCGCGGGCATGCGGTGGCCACCGGCGCAAGCCCGGCCGCGCGACCGAACAGAAGCGGGCCGGTGAGCGCCGACCACCGCATCGGCACCCCTGCACCGCCGCTCGCCGCGGGGCCCGCGGTCGGGAACGACACGGTGGCCGGTGCCCGACGAGCCGACGAGCCCGCGCTTGCCGCGTCCCGGATCTCGAAGACCTTCGGCGCCCTCCAGGCGCTCTCGGAAGTATCGATCGAGCTTCGCTACGGCCGGGCAACCGCCCTCCTCGGCGACAACGGGGCCGGGAAGTCGACCCTCGTCAAGTGCATCGCGGGCATGTACCAACCCGACTCGGGCACGATCAGCATCGATGGGCGAACGGAGCGGATCGCCACACCCGACACCGCTCGCGCACTCGGCATCGAGACGGTGCATCAGTCGCTCGCGATGATCGACACCCTCGACGTCGTCGAGAACCTGTTCCTCAACCGGGAATACACGCGGGGTGGGCGTCCCGGCGCCTGGCTCGGGCTACTCGACAGGAAGCGGATGCGCGCCGAATGCGAGGAGACGTTGTCGCGTCTCGACATACGCATACCCTCGCTACGGCGCGCGGCGGAGGCTCTCTCCGGTGGTCAGCGTCAAGCGGTCGCGATCGGCCGCGCCGTCGCCTGGGGACAGCGCATCGTCCTGCTCGACGAGCCGGCGGCCGCGCTCGGCGTCGAGCAGACCGAGCGCGTCCTGGACCTCATCCGGAACCTTCGCGAGAACGGTGTCGCGGTCCTGCTCATCACCCACGACCTCGAGCGGGTCACCGAGGTCTGCGACGACGTCGTCGTTCTCCGGCAGGGCCGGAAGACCGCAGAGGCGCCGATGGACCGCGTTTCCAAGGACGACCTCGTCGCGTTCATCACCGGTGCGAGCTCCACGACCGGTCTCCGCTGAGCCCGGTGCGCGCGGGTCCTTTCGTTCCCTCCCGGCGCCGCCTTCACGCGTCGTGAACGATTGGCGGCGCCCTGGAGAGTTGCTCAGCGGCGCTCGTACTGGGCGGCGCCGAAGAGCATCTCCTTCGTCTTCTCGTCCATGGGGCCGGCCCGGCGGCGGTCGGCGAGGACCTGACAACCGCGCTCGACGGCCGGTCGGGCCGCGATGACGTCCACCCAGCGCCCGACGTTCGGGTAGTCCCCGATGTCGATTCCCTGGTTCTCGTGGATGCGGATCCACGGGAACGTCGCCATGTCCGCAATCGTGTACTCGGCCCCGCCCAGCCACTCGGCCTCGTCGAGGCGGCGGTCGAGGACGTTGTAGAGCCGCTTCCCTTCGTTCACGTAACGGTCGATGGCGTAGGGGAGCTTCTCCGGCGCGTAGTTCCGGAAGTGGTGGACCTGTCCGAGCATCGGCCCGACGTGCCCCATCTGGGTCATGAGCCACTGGTTGACGACGTGGCGCTCGCGCGCGGCGGAGGGATAGAACCGTCCCGTCTTCTCCCCGAGGTAGATGAGCATCGCGCCCGACTCGGCGAGGGTGATGGGCTCCCCGTCCGGCCCGTCGTGGTCCACCATCGCGGGCATCTTGTTGTTCGGGCTGATCCGGAGGAATTCGGGGGTGAACTGGTCGCCCTCCCCGATGTTGATGGGGATCACGTTGTAGGCGAGCCCGGTCTCCTCGAGCATGATGTGGATCTTGTGGCCGTTCGGGGTCGGCCACGTGTACAGGTCGATCATCGTCGTTTCCCTTGGGCGTTGCCGTGAAAGGTGGTCCGGGGGGCGAACGGGGAGCGCGGGCGGGGTCGGCGGCGCTCAGCCGCGCTCGCTCATCGCGCGCGTGGTCTGCCAGGCGCCGGCCTCGCCGCGCCGGGCCCGCTCTTCCTGGTGGCGGTCGATCTCGAGCTGGACCGCCTTCTGCGCCTCGCCGGCGAGGCGTTCGTTGTTCGCGGCGGAGACGTCGTAGCTGTCCGAGCGGGCGACGAGCCGCGACTGGAAGTGCGGCATCACGTAGCGGGCGATGAGCTCGTAGCTGCGCTTGGTCTGCGCCCAGTCCGCCCAGTTGTGGGCGAAGAGCATGTAGCAGCCGAATCCGCCGTCCGAGCCTTCCCACAGCCGCTCGATCGCGTTGATCGCGTCGTCCGGGGTGCCGATGGAGGCAATCCCGTTCTCCCGCATGTAGCCGAGGTGGTCGTCCACCCCGTCGGGCACGATCGGGAAGGTCGTGATCTCCCGGAAGTACTTGAGCCAGCGCTCCAGCCCGAACTCGACGTCGCGCTCGGCCTGCGCGCGGGTCTCCGCGACGTGCATCATCGAGACCACCCGCCAGCGGGACCGATCCGCCTGGTGGCCGTTCTCGGCCGAGATGTCCTCGCAGGTCTTCCAGTTCGACGCGTGGGCGGCGAGGCCGGAGTCGGTCGTGCTCCCGATCGAGAGCATGCCGAGGCCGTACTTGCCGGCGGTCCGGGCGCCGACCGGCGAGCGCGCGGACGCGACCGCCATCTCCACCATCGGCTTGGTGTAGCACTCCATCTGGAGGCGCGCGTCCCGGAGCTCGAACCAGTCCGTCTTGCGGCTCACCGTCTCCCCGCGAAGGAGGGGAACGAGGACCGAGACCGCCTCGTCCATCCGGCGGCGCTGCTCCGCGACCGGGATCCCCATCTTGTCCGCGTCCGCGGTGAGCGCCCCCGGACCCACCCCGAACATCGCGCGGCCCCGGGTCATGTAGTCGAGCTGCAGGATCCGGTCCGCGATCATGAAGGGGTGATGGTAGGGAAGCGAGACCACCCCGGTCCCGAGCCGGATACGCCGGGTCCGCTCCGCCGCCGCGGCGATGAACATCTCGGGGCAGGCGATGATCTCGAAGCCGCCGGAATGGTGCTCCCCGATCCAGGCCTCGTCGTAGTCGAGCCGGTCGAGCCACTCGACGAGCTCGAAGTCGCGTTCGATCGCGAGCACCGGGTTCTCGTCGAGGGCGTGGAAGGGCGCGAGGAAGATGCCGAACCGGACGTGACGGCTCATGAAGACCCCTGGTCGAGACGGAAACGCGAAGTCTATCCGAACGGGGGCCGAGCGGGGGCTGGACCATCCTGACCGAAGCCGGAGGGACCGCCCGACAACGGTGGAGGCTGTCGGGCGCGGGCGTGGCCCGTCGGGCGGCGAGGCGTTACGCTCACGTCTCGCGGGTCGTCGGACCGCCGCCCGCCCCTGCGAACCGGCAAGCAGGTGCGCGGCGAATCCGGAGCGCGGCGTGGGAGGATCTGACTCGATGAGCACCCGACGGGCATGGCGACGTTCCTGAAGTGGTTGAGTCGGGGGGCGCTCGCCCTCGTCGTCCTTGCCGCGGCGGTGGCGGGGAGCGGCTACGTGTGGCTCCGCGGCTCCCTGCCGGAGATCGACGGGGAGCGAACCGCGTACGGGGTCGCCGCGCCGGTGGAGGTGGTGCGCGACCGCCACGGCATTCCCCACATCCTCGCCGGCAACGAGGAGGACGCCCTCTTCGCCCTCGGCTACGTCCATGCCCAGGACCGGCTGTGGCAGATGGAGATGAACCGCCGGATCGGAGCGGGGCGGCTCGCCGAGGTGCTGGGGGCGGCCGCCGTCGATACCGATCGGCTGCTTCGGGTGCTCGGTCTCCACCGGCGGGCGAAAGCGTCGCTCGCCTCCCTCGATCCCGCGTCGCGGCGCCGGATCGCCGCCTACGTCAACGGAGTCAACTCGTGGCTCGAGACGAGGGACGGGCCGCTTCCGCCCGAGTTCCTCATCGTCGGGTTCGAGCCCGAGCCGTGGACGGAGGCCGACACCGTGGTCTGGGCCAGGGTGATGGCCCTCGACCTCGCACGCGAGTGGTCGCGCGACCTCATGCGGCTCCGGATGTCGGCGTTCCTCGCCCCGGAGAGGATCCTCGACTTCTACACGCCGTATCGAGAGGACAAGCCGAGAGGCGTCCAGCTTCCCGACTCGGGCTCACCCGCGGAAGAGGGACCCCGGCCCGACCCGGACGCCGAATCGGATCGCGGGCCGCCTCTTCCCGGCGTCTCTCTTCCCCCGACCGGCGAGCGCTCGCCGTCCGGAGAGGAGAGCGGGTCCCCGGCGGTTCGGCCGACCCGGGCGCGAGGCTTCGCGCCGGGCGAGGCCCTCGCCCCCGCACCGCCCGCGCACGCCGCCCACCCCTCTACCGCGGCGGCGGGGTTCGCGCTCCCGCCCCCGAGCGGCCTTCCCGGCTCGAATAGCTGGGCGGTCGCGGGAGCGAAGAGCACGACCGGAAAGCCGCTCCTCGCGAACGACCCGCACCTCGGCCTCACCGTGCCGTCGGTCTGGTACTTCGCCCACCTCTCCTGGCCGGACCGCGATGTCGTCGGTGCGACCTTCCCCGGGATGCCGCTCGTGGTGCTCGGGCACAACGGCCGGATCGCCTGGGGCCTTACCAACACCGGAGCGGATACCCAGGATCTCTTCATCGAGAAGCTCGACCCGGAGAACCCCGCCCGCTACCTGGCGCCGGACGGCTACCGCCGGTTCGAGGTGCACCGCGAGGTCATCAAGGTCAAGGACGGCGAGGACGTGGTGGTGCGCGTGCGCGAGACCCGGCACGGCCCGGTCCTCGACGATGCCTCGGCCGGGGCGGCCGGCGCCTCTCCCCCCGGGCACGTGCTCGCCCTCGGGTGGACCGCCCTTCGCGACGACGACCTCACCGTGCAGGCCGGCCTCGGGCTTCCGGGGGCGAGCGACTGGGCGAGCTTCGCCGACAATATGCGGCAGTTCCATTCGCCGCCGCTCAACGTCTCCTACGCGGACGTGGACGGAAACATCGGGTTCCTCGTCGCGGGACGGATCCCGATGCGCCCCAGACTCCGCCCGGGCGAAGCCCGGCCCGGAACGACGCCGCGGCCGGGCTGGGACGGGCGCCACGACTGGTCCGGCTTCATCCCCTTCGACGCCCTTCCCAAGGCTTACAATCCGCCGGGCGAGGCCCTCGTCACCGCCAACCACGACGTCACCCGGGTGGACTACCCGCACCGCCTCACCTTCGAGTGGGCGGCGGGGTACCGGGCGGAGCGGATCCTGGAGCGGCTTGCGTCCCGGCCCCGGCACGACGCCGAGAGCTTCCGCTCGCTCCAGCAGGATCGGGTGTCGCTCTTTGCCCGTGCGCTCCTCCCCCGCCTTCGCGGCGTCGACCTCGGCGGGGAGTCGAGCCCGCTCGCGCGGCGCGCCCGCGACCTTCTGGAAGGCTGGGAGGGCGACATGGACCCCGAACGCCCCGAGCCGCTCGTCTTCCACGCGTGGATCTGGGAGTTCGGACGCCTCGTCACCGGCGACGAGCTCGGCCCGCTCCAGCGGCCGGCCTGGGGCCAGAAGGGAACATTCATCCAGCGGATCCTCGAGACGAGCGAAGTCTGGTGCGACGACCTCGCCACCGGGCACGTCGAGACCTGCGACGAGATGCTCGCGCGGGCGCTCGAAGGGGCGGTCAACCGGCTCGCCGACGGCCGGGGCGACGACCCCGCCGCATGGCGGTGGGGGCGGGAACACAGTGCCCTCGCCGAGCACCGCCCGCTTGCGAGCTCGCCCCTCGCCCCCCTCTTCAACCTGGAAGGCCCCGCCCCGGGCAGCATCTACACCGTCAATTCGTTCGAGTTCAGCCCCCTCGACGGCGAACGGCCCTTCACCTCCACGCACGGGCCGAGCCTCCGGGCCATCTACGATCTCGCCGATCTCGACCGGTCGCTCTTCATCCACTCCACCGGTCAGTCCGGCAACGTGCTGTCCCCTCTCTACGACAGCTTCGAGGAGGGCTGGCGGAACGGCGAGTACGTGACCATTCCCACCCGCCGAGAGAGGTTCGAGGACGGCGCGCTCGGCCGCCTCCGCCTCGTCCCGCCCTGATCGGGGACATCGTCCGAAGCCCGCACCGCGGTGTTCTCCGCCGCCGCCGCCAAGGACGATCGAGCGCTCCGCCGGCCGCAATCGCGCGCGTTCCTACGGGGCGTCGCGGTGGGAGTACATCGGCTCCCCCGGCACGTCCATCTCGGCGGTGAGGACGTGGCCGGTGCCGGACTCGGTGATGTAGAGGGTGCGGTTCTCCGGCCCGCCGTAGGCGAGGTTGGTGACCCCGGGTCCGGTGGGGGCGACGATGCAGGCGACCGGCTCTTCGGTCGGGCTCAGCAGCCACACCTTGCCCGCCCCGTGCTGCACGACCGAGAGATTGCCCTCGGCATCCATCGCCATCCCGTCCGGGCCGCCGGCCCCGCCCTGGAGCTGGACGAAGAGGCCGACCTTGAACGGCCGGCCCTCCGTGTCGAAGGGCATCCGCCACACCGCGTTCGCGCGGGTCACCGCGATGTAGAGCAGCGACTCGTCCCGGGCCATGACGAGCCCGTTCGGGCTCGGGACGGTGTCGATGAGGCACTCGAGGCGCCCGTCCGCGGCCCGGTGCCGCCACACCCGGCCAGACGGGTCGTGCAGCCCGGTCAACCCCTGGTCGGTGAAGTAAAGGTCGCCATTCGAGGCGAAGAAGAGGTCGTTGAAGCCCTTGAAGTCCGGGAAACGGTCCCGGCCGAGGAAGGGCTCGACCCGCCCGTTCACCGGATCGAGCTCCATGATCCCCCGCACGAAGTCGGCGATGAAGACCCGGCCGTCCCGGTGGATCTTGAGCCCGTTCGGCTGGCCGTCGTACTGGACGACCACGTCCCATTCTCCGTCCGGGCTCACCCGGAAGATGCGCCCGTGCGCGATGTCCACGAGCCACAGGTTCCCGTCCCGGTCGAACGAGGGTCCTTCGAGAAAAGCGCCGACCGGCCCGCGGGCCAGGCGATGCGCCCAGGCCGAAGGACGGTCGGCGAGATCAAGCTCCTTCGGCACCCGGGTGAACGGCTTCGCCTCGATGACGGGCGGGACGGTAAGGAACATGGCGCAGCCTCCTGGCGTTGAGGGGATGAACGCCGATCTTCGCCGTTTGATCTCCCGCCCTCAAACCGGTTCAATCCGCGGGTCCCGATCCGGAGCCTCCCATGAGCGCGACCCCTGCTTCCGTCGTTACGGCCGCCGATGCCGTCGAGACGATCGGCGAATTCGTCATCTCCGCCCCGCCGTTCCCTTCCCTCCCGGTCGCTGGCACCGCGCAACGCTTTCCCGTGCGCCGGGTCTACTGCGTCGGCCGGAACTACGCCGCCCACGCCATCGAGATGGGGCACGATCCGGACCGCGAGGACCCGTTCTTCTTCCAGAAGAACCCCGACGGCCTGGTCCCGGGCGGCGGAGCGTTCCCCTACCCGGCGGCGACGAGCGACGTGCACCACGAGATCGAGCTCGTCGTCGCCCTCGCGAGCGGCGGCGCCGACATCGCGGTCGAGGACGCCCTCTCGCACGTCTACGG
>JAJECB010000286.1 GCA_022822245.1 Gammaproteobacteria bacterium | reverse complement strand
ATCCTGAACAGCTCGATTTCGGGTGTCAACACCGGCCCAACCAAGCCTTCGTGAGAGGTCGTTCCGGACAATTACGTGTGGAAACAATATGTTGTAGGGTCCTGATGTCCAGACTGATTTGTGGCTACTCGGTAGGGCTAGGCGCAGACCGAGCGAGGCTCGCCCGGCATCGGCTTCAACAGCGCTCCGCCGCATCCGAGATGAGAAACGGTTTCCCGGTGTTCGCCGTGTCCCCGGGCAGCGCGCTCCTGACCCTCGAGCGCGTCAAGCGCCACGAGTAGGAGCATCAGCGGGCCAGCAACCCATAGGGTCAGAGGATTCTCTCTGGCTCGTTCCGCTCGAGGCCGACACCGCCCGTCACGGATATCCAGGCGCTAGCCGGGGGGCGGGGGGCCGTAGCCGCCGCCGGAGGGGGTTTCGAGGACGAAGACGTCGCCCGCGTCGACGTGGCGGTGGTCCTGGCCGGTCATTTCGTCCCGCGTCCCGTCCATTCGCTCCACCCAGTTCCGCCCGCAGCGGCCGTCCTCGCCGCCGGCGAGCCCGTAGGGCGGGACGATGCGGTGCTGGGACAGCACCGTGAGGTCCATCGCCTCCAGGAACCGGATGCGGCGCACGCTTCCGTCCCCGCCCCGCCAGCGCCCCGCCCCGCCGCTCCCGCGGTTGATCCCGAAGCTCTCCAGCACCACCGGGTAGCGCCACTCCAGGATCTCGGGGTCGGTCAGGCGGGTGTTGGTCATGTTGGTGTGCACGGCCGAGGTCCCGTCGTAGCCCGGCCCCGCCCCGGCCCCGCCGCACACCGTCTCGTAGTACTGGTGGCGATCGTTCCCGAACAGGATGTTGTTCATCGTGCCCTGGCTCTCCGCCGCGACCCCGAGCGCGCCGAACAGGGCGTCGACGAGGGCCTGGCTCGTCTCGACGTTCCCCGCCGCGACCGCCGCCGGGTACTTCGGGGCGAGCATCGAGTCCTCGGGGATGACGATCCGGATGGGCTTGAGGCATCCGTCGTTCAAGGGGATGTCGTCCTCGACGAGGCAGCGGAAGACGTAGAGCACCGCGGAGCGGGCCACCGCGGACGGGGCGTTGAAGTTGTTGGGGAGCTGCCCGCTCGTGCCAGTGAAGTCGACCGTCGCCGCGCGTCGCGCCTTGTCGAAGGCGATCCGCACCCGAATCCGGCTCCCGATGTCCATAGGGAGGTCGAACTCGCCGTCGCGCATCACGTCGATCACGCGGCGCACCTGCTCCTCGGCGTTGTCCTGCACGTGCTTCATGTACGCGTGCACCACGTCGAGCCCGAAATCATCAATCATCCGGCGCACTTCCTGGATGCCCTTCGCCCCGGCCGCGATCTGGGCCTTGAGGTCGGCGACGTTCTGGTCCGGGTTGCGGGCCGGCCACCGCCCCGCCCCGAGGTGGGCGCGGAGCTCGTCCTCGAGGAAGCGTCCCCCGTCCACCAGCATGAAGTTGTCGAAGAGGGTCCCCTCCTCCTCCACCGTGCGCGCGTCGGGGGGCATCGAGCCCGGCATGGACCCGCCGATGTCCGCGTGGTGGCCCCGGCTCGCGACGAAGAACAGGATGCGGGGCGCGCCGGGCCCGGCGAGCGCGTCCGGCCCGGCGTCCTCATCGAACACCGGGGTGATGACCGTCACGTCCGGGAGGTGGGTGCCGCCGTTGTAGGGCGCGTTCACGCAGAAGACGTCGCCCGGCTTCATCCGCCCCCGGTTCTCCCGCGCCACCGTGACCACGCTCTCGCCCATCGAGCCGAGGTGGATGGGGATGTGCGGCGCGTTGGCGACGAGCATCCCGTCCGGATCGAAGAGCGCGCACGAGAAGTCGAGCCGCTCCTTGATGTTGACCGAGAGGGCGGTGTTCTCGAGGGTGAGCCCCATCTGCTCGGCGATGGACATGAAGCGGTTGTTGAACACCTCCAGCATGACCGGGTCGCAGTCGGTGCCGGCCGCCGACTCGCGGGGCAGCGGCACCACCCGCGCGAGGACGAGGTCGCCGCTCGCGGCGAGGGTCGCCCGCCACCCGGGCTCCACCACGGTGGTCGCGGTGGACTCGAGGATGACGGCGGGCCCGTCGAGCACCGCGCCCGCGGCGAGCGCGTCACGCGGGTAGATCGGCGTCTCGCGCTCTTCGCCGCCGAACCACACCCCGGCCCGGGCGACCGGCTCGGACCGCGGAGCCGCCCCCGGGTCGCCGCCCTTCGCCGGCCCGCCCTCGCCCTCCGCCGCGAAGGGATTGGCGTCCGTCTCCACCGAACCGATCGCCTCGACCGACGCGGCCTCGATGACGAGCCCCTTCCACGGCATGATGAAGCCGTAGCGACGCCGGTGGGCGTCCTCGAACCGGGTCTGCATCTCGTCCGCGCCGCCCGCTTCCACGAGGTCCGAGGTATCCGTTCCGTCGTAGCGGACGTGGGCGCGGCGAAGGACCCGGATCCGCTCCTCCCCGATTCCCTGAGCAGCGAGCTCCGCGCGGGTCTCGTCCGCGAGCTCGTCGAGGGCCCGGCCGAGCGCCTCCGCCCCCGCGTCGTCGAGGGGGGCCTCCACCGCCCGGTCCCGGAGCGCCCGCACGTCGGCGAGCCCCATCCCGTACGCCGAGAGCACGCCCGCGAAGGGGTGGATCATGACCCGGGTCATGCCGAGCGCGTCCGCGACGAGGCAGGCGTGCTGTCCGCCCGCCCCGCCGAAGCAGTTGAGGGTGTAGCCGGTCACGTCGTAGCCGCGGCGAACGGAGATGGACTTGATCGCGTTCGCCATGTTGTCGACCGCGATGCGAAGGAAGCCCTCCGCGACCTCGACCGCGGACGGGGCGGGCCGGCCCTCCCCCGCCGGGCTGGCCGCGATCTCCGCCGCGAGCGCCTCGAAGCCGGCGACCACCGCCTCGCGGTCGAGAGGCTGGTCCTGACCGGGGCCGAACACCCGCGGGAAGAACTCGGGCTGGAGCTTGCCGAGAAGGACGTTGCAGTCGGTGACGCAAAGCGGCCCGCCCCGCCGGTAGCAGGCCGGCCCGGGGTCCGCCCCGGCCGACTCGGGGCCGACCCGGTAGCGGGCCCCGTCGAAGGCGAGAATCGAGCCCCCGCCCGCCGCCACGGTGTGGATCATCATCATCGGCGCGCGCATCCGCACCCCGGCCACCAGGGTCTCGAAGGCCCGCTCGTAGTCCCCGTCGTAGTGGGCGACGTCGGTGGAGGTGCCCCCCATGTCGAAGGAGATGATGCGCTCGCGCCCGGCCCGGGCCGCCGTCTCCACCGCCCCCACGATGCCCCCCGCCGGGCCGGAGAGGATTGCGTCCTTGCCCTGGAAGCGGCGGGCGTCCGTCAGGCCGCCGTTCGACTGCATGAACATGAGGCGGACCCCCTCGCCGAGCTCCGCCGCGACCTGGTCGATGTAGCGGCGAAGGAGAGGCGAGAGGTAGGCGTCGACGACAGTGGTGTCGCCGCGCCCGACGAGCTTCATGAGCGGGCTCGTCTCGTAGCTCGTCGAGACCTGGGTGAATCCGATCTCCCGCGCGAGCCGCCCGAGAGCGAGCTCGTGCTCCGGGAAGCGATAGCCGTGCATGAGCACGATGGCGACCGAGCGGATCCCGTCCGCGAAGGCCGCCCGGAGCTCCGCTTCCGCCCGCGCCGCATCGAGGGGCGCGATCAGCTCGCCGCCCGCCCCGACCCGCCCATCGACCTCGACCACCCGCTCGTAGAGCATCTCGGGGAGCACGATGCGAAGGTCGAAGAGGCGCGGCCGCGTCTGGTAGCCAATCCGGAGCGCGTCCCGGAACCCCCGGTTGACGACGAGGAGGGTGCGGTCGCCCTTGCGCTCGAGGAGCGCGTTGGTGGCGACGGTGGTGCCCATCTTGACCGCGTCCACCCCACGGACTGGCGCTCCTGCACCAAGACCGAGGACCTCCCGGATCCCCTGGATGGCGGCGTCCCGGTAGTGCTCCGGGTTGTCGGAGAGGAGCTTGTGAGTCTCGAGACCGCCGTCCGGACGGCGTGCCACCACGTCCGTGAACGTGCCGCCGCGGTCAATCCAGAACTGCCAGCCCCCTCCCGTCGTCGTTCCGCCGCTCATCGCATTCTCCCGAATTGGTGATAGCGAAGTGAATGAGGCGATCCTTCGCCTCGGTTGCCGCTAACCCCGCCTCCACTCCCACGGCGGGACGAACTCTCCCCGCCACATTCCTCGTCTCGAAGATTTCGCCGCCCGCTCCGCGCCGACGTACTCCTGTGAGTACCTGCGATACGCAAGAGCCCAACCGTGAGCGACCATCCACCGGTTGAGGTCGGTGCCGCCGCGCCGGCATACCGCGACCGAACGCCCATAATCGTCCCGCGTTCGCTCGTCGCAGGCAATTTGCAAGCCGTCGATCCGACCCGCAAGAGCCCGAGTCGCTTCTTTCCCGCAAGGCCAGGAACGGCCCGCGGCGCGACAGCGTTGATCCAATTCCGGTGCGTCGATCCCAAAGAGCCGAACACGTTTCGAGCCGACCATGAGCGTATCGCCATCAATCACGCGTGCAGATCCCGAAATACCGCCCGGACGGTGCACCTTGGGCATCGTTCGCTCGGTGCGATCACGCCCCTCCCCCACCAACCGTCCGGTGGATTCCGGCACCCGCGCCCGACTTCGGGGGGCCCTGTCGACGACATTGGGCGTTGGCCCTTTGATGTGCTCCTCAACCGTGTCGAAAATGCGATCGGCTCGTCCTGCCACCTGCTCCATGGCAGGGCGGATGCCATCCACCAGCGCGTCCACCAAGTCCTTTGCGGTACCCACCGCGTGCAAGAGGTCCGCGCGAGGCATCGCGGCAAGCCCTCCGACCAGAATGAGCAGGAACAGGAGCGCGGCAAGAACTCTCTTCATGGTCCTGGTAGACGGCAGCGGCCGGGAGCCGGAGCGGTTTTGCCGCCCCGCTTTCGCTGGGAGTGCCGCAACTGCTAGCTGAAGTGCAGGGCGCCGTTGATGTCGAGGACCGCGCCGCTCACGTAGCTCGCGGCGGGGGAGACGAGGAAGACGAGGGGACCCGCGATCTCCTCCGCCTCCGCCATCCGCCCGAGGGGGAAGCGGGCGTTGTCGAAGGTCTGGCTCGCGGTCATCGGGGTCCGGACCGGGCCCGGGGCCACCCCGTTCACGAGCACGCCGTGCGGCGCCCCCTTCCGTGACGACCAGCGCACGAAGCTGTGGATGGCCCCCTTGCTCATGACGTAGTGCGGCGCCGCGACGAGGCCGCCGATCCGGCCCGCGATCGAGCCCACCATCGCGATGCGCCCGCCGCCCCGCTCGGCCATCGACGCCATGAACGCGCGCACGAGATTGAGGGGACCGTGCAGGTTGATGTCGAACACCCGTTCCGCAACCTCGTCCCATCCGTCTTCGGTCCAGTCGTCGAAGGGGCAGATGGCCGCGCAGTCGATGAGCCCGTCGACAGCGCCGCAGGACGCGGCCCACGCCTCCACCGCGGCGCGGTCGGTTACGTCGAGGGCGGCCGCCTCGGAGTGCCGGCCCCGCTCCCGCACCGAGTCGGCGACCGCGCCGGGCGCCTCGAGGTCCGAGACCAGGACGTCGGCGCCGAGATCGGCGGCGATCCGCGCCGCCGTCGATCCGATGCCTCCGCCCGCGCCGGTGATCGCGATGCGCTTTCCTTCGAGGGTGAACGGGTTGGTCACGGGTCGCTCCTCCGGTTGCCTTGCGCTTCCCATCCTGCCACGAATCCCGCCCGCATATCGCACCTGAAAGCGGGGCCAGAGCGGGAATTCCGGTCCGGTCGGGCGGCCCGGATGGGGACCATGCGACCGGGAATCCCGCTCCGACCCCGTTTTCGCGGGCCGGACACCGGGGATTATCATCGTCTCCTCCCGGGCATCCCTCCAACCATGGCTTCCGGCTGGCCGCGCATCATCCTCCACGCCGACATGGACGCGTTCTTCGCGGCCGTCGAGCAGCTCGACCGCCCGGAGCTTCGCGGCAAGGCGCTCCTCATCGGGGGCACCGGGCCGCGCGGCGTGGTCTCCACCGCGAGCTACGAGGCGCGGCCGTACGGAGTGGGAAGCGCGATGCCGATGGCGCTCGCGCGCCGCCGCTGCCCGCACGCGGTCGTCCTCCCGCCCCGCTTCGAGCGGTACCGCGCCGTCTCGCGGGTGGTGATGCGGACCCTCGGCGCCTTCTCGCCGCTCGTCGAACCCCTGAGCGTCGACGAAGCGTTCGTCGACATGACGGGCTGCGAGGCCCTGTCCGGCAAGCCGCGGGAGATGGGCGAGGCGGTCCGCCGCGCGGTCTTCCAGGCGACGAAGCTCACCGTCTCGGTGGGGGTCTCCACCACCAAGTACGTGGCGAAGGTCGCGAGCGATCGGGGCAAGCCGGACGGGCTGACCGTCGTCGCCCCGGACGAGGTGACCAGTTTCCTTCACCCGCTGTCCATCGACCGGCTGTGGGGGGTGGGCCCCCGCACCCGCGAGCGGCTGGAGACGCATGGCATCGCTACCATCGGGGACGTCGCGGCCACCCCGCTCGCCACCCTCGAACGCTGGCTCGGCGGCAGCCTCGGCGGCCACGTCCACGCACTCGCGCACGGTCGCGACTCCCGCGCGGTGGTGCCCGAGCGCGAGGCGAAGAGCATCGGCTCGGAGAACACCCTCGACCAGGACATCGTCGGCGAAGCCGCGATCCGGCCGTGGCTGCTGCGCGCGGCGGACACCGTCGCGCGCCGGGTCCGGGACGAGGGGCTCGCCGCGCGCGGCGTCCGGGTGAAGCTTCGCACCGCGGACTTCCGCCTCCACACCCGGCAGACCCTCCTCGCCGCTCCCACCCATGCGACGCGGGCGATCGCCGAAGCCGCCGAGGCGCTCCTCCGCGAGTTCGACCTCCGCGCGCCGATCCGGCTCGTGGGAGTCGCCGCCTTCGAGCTGGGGGAAGGAGACGGGGGTGAAGCGGAGCAGCTCGACCTCTTCGAGGCCCCGCGGAACGTGCACGACGAACGGCTCGACCGAACGGTCGACGCGGTGCGCAAGCGCTTCGGAGTGCAGGCGCTCACCCGGGCCCGGAACCTCGACGGAGATCGAGGCTCCGGCGCGTGACCTCAAGCCCCCTGCTCCAGGCAGATGCACGGGAGCACGGGGTTCTCCAGAGCACGGCCTCCCGGGAGCGGGGGCATCTTGCCCGCGGGAGCGCCTCCCGGCGGTTCGCGGGCGGCAAGCCCGCGCTCCCGGATGGCAGGCGATGCCGGAGCGTCCGCGGTCCGTGAGCCGTGTCCGCAGTCAGGTCAGGGATGGGTCGAAGGCGGCGGGCGGTGGGAAGACCACCGGGAATTCGGGCCCCGCGAGCGGCGCGCCGTCCGCGAGAGCGATATCGCGAAACGGCGGCGACCCGAGGCCCCCGAGGTCCCGGAACACCGCGTCGTCGCCCACGAAGCGGGCGCTGAAGGCGCGCCGCCGCACCGTCTCCGAGACGTTGCCGGGCGCGCCGTGGAGGGTGAGGAAGCTGAACGCGACCGCGTCTCCGGGCTCCATCGCCCACCCCGCGAGGTCGAACTCGCCGCGCCGGGCGGAGATTTCCGGGACCCGCTCGGTCCGGTCGTTCGCGAAGAGGTCGGTGCCGTTGAACCGCGTCGGCCGGAAGGCGCGCCCCCAGCGGTGCGACCCGCCCACGTACTCGACGGACGTCTCGCGCGCGACCGGGTCGAGGGCGATCCAGAGGCTCACGGTCTTCTCCCCCGCCACGCAGTAGTAGGGCTGGTCGTGGTGCCAGGGCGTCTCGACGGTCGTGCCCGGCTCCTTGACGAGGACGTGCTCGTGGAAGAACCGGGCATGGGCGGACCGCATCAGGGAGGCCGCGACGGCGCCCGCCGGGCTCTCGAACACGAATCGGCGGAACTCGTCGATCCGGTTCCAGTTGCAGTAGTCCTGGAAGAAGGGCGGACTCCCGTCGTCCGGACGGACGGTCCGCTCGAAGGGGCTCGGATCGGCCATGACCGCGGCCACTCCCGCCCGGAGCGGCTCCACCCACTCGCGAAACGCGCCGCGGAGCACGACGACTCCGCGCGCCTGGAACTCTTCGACGACCGCGGCGGAGACGGCGGGCGCGCGGCCGGCGCCCGAACCACCGTCCGCCTCGAACCTCTCGTGGCTGGCTGAAGCATCCATGAAGCTGCCGACGCGTTCGGGTTCGCGCCCCCCGGTTGCCGCCCCGCCGCCGATCCTACCAACCGAGGGCGGGGTGGAGCAGCGGCTCCGGGCAACCAAAGCCGCCGCGTCCGACCCCGTCCCGCCATCCGAGTCTCCTCAGGTGTCCACCCATTCTTGGTGGACACCCGCTCACCCTTGCCAACCGCCAAGCCCGGAGCGGTTGGCAATCACCTCGCGAGGGCGGGATGACCGAACGGCTCTTTCGTTCGCTTCAGGGTGTTGGTCAGGCACAGCGTCATCCCCGTACCTCGGACACGCCGATGTCGCTGTCGCCCGACTCGACGGGAAGGAGCTCCGGCCGCTGGGCCTTGGCGTCGGTGAACATCCCGAGCGTGTCGCGAATGACCGACTCGTCGATGTCGCGGGTGATGAAGACGATCCGGGAGCGGCGGTCTTTGCTCGGCCACTCCTTCAACATGACTGCCGGGTGGAAGATGTGCTGGACGCCGTGAATGACCACCGGTCCATCGTGCTCGACCACATTGATGATTCCCTTGGTGCGCAGAAAGTCTGCGCCCCGGAACAGGAGCAGCACCTCCAACCAGCGGTCGAGCGCATCGCGGCGGATCGGCTCATCGATCGTGAGGCAGAGCGCCTTGATGTGCGCGTCATGGCGATTGACGTCGCTGTGTTGGTGGGTGTGACCGTGCCCGGCCGCCCCGTAGCCATGGCCGCGCGGCTCGCCATAGGCTTCCGCCTTTAGCCAGTTCTGCACATCGGGGCTCTTGGTCCTCGGGTCGTAAAGACCGGCATCGAAGAGCAATGTGGGATCGACAGTACCGTTCTTCGCGATGATTTGTGGGGCGGCGGGGTTCAGAACCCGCAGACGTTCCTGCAATCTGCGCAGGTCATCGAGGTCGGCGAGATCGGCCTTGGTCAGCAGCAACCGGTCGGCCACCGCCGCCTGCTTGACGGACTCGATCTGCCGATCGAGCGTATCGCCGCCATTGACTGCATCGACCGTGGCAATGACTCCGTCCAGACGATAGCGCCGCCCGACGACTGTGTCGGTCATCAACGTGTGGAGGATCGGGGCCGGATCCGCAAGCCCGGTGGTCTCGATCACCACCCGGTCGAACCATAGCTCGCCTCCGCTCGCAAAGCGTCCAGGAGCCTCGCGCAAGGTCCTGGCAAGGTCGCCCCGGATGGTGCAGCAGAGGCAGCCGCTCGACATCTCGATGACGACGTCATCGGTGCTGTGCGTCACGAGATCATGGTCGAGGCCGATCTCCCCGAACTCGTTGATGAGCACCAGTGTCCGGCTCAGCACGGGCTGTTGGATCAGATAGTTGAGGACAGTCGTCTTGCCGCTGCCAAGAAACCCGGTCAGCACCGAGACCGGCAGTCGCCGCGATGACCCACGAAGATTCCGGCTTTCCATGGGGCCCCCTTCGCCCGTTCAGGCCGGGTCGGCCGCGATGCAACTCCCGCACGTGCCCTCCACCTCGACCACCCGTCGCGTCACGCGGAACCCCAGGACGGCGGCATCCTCGGCGAGCAGTTGCTCGACCCGCGGATCCTCCGATTCCGCAGACACCCCGCAGCTACTGCAAATGAAGAAAAGACAATCATGGTGACGCTCCGGATGCGCGCAGGGGACGTAAGCGTTGCGGCTTTCGATCTTCAAGACGAATCTCTGGGACATCAGGAACTCGAGAGCCCGGTAGACGGTGGGCGGCCCGACCGGACGGGAGTTCCTGAGCTTCAGTGCTTCGATCAGCGCGTAGGCGCCCGTCGGTCGACCACTCTCCCAGAGCAGCTCCAGGACCTGCCGCCTGAGCGTCGTTAGCTGCGCTCCGCGCGCGGCGCAGAGAGACATTGCCAGCGCAACCCGTTCAGCCGGCGCATGCTGCCCGCGGCAGTCGGGATCGGTGCAGGGCCGGGGCCGGGTCGACGGGAGCGTCATGACATTGATCTCCTGTTGCGCCGCAGGCACACAAGGTTATAACGTTGCGTTTCTTGCTTACAAGCGCCAAGGGCCCCTCGAAACCGGGCGTGGCCACTGCCCCAGGAGAACTTGATGAACACGCCGCAAAAAGTACCCGTTTCCATCCTCACCGGCTTCCTCGGCTCTGGCAAGACGACCCTGCTCAACCGGATCTTGAGCGAGGAGCACGGCAAGCGCATTGCCGTGATCGAGAACGAGTACGGGGAGGTCGGCATCGATCAGGCGCTCGTCATCGACGCTGACGAAGAGATCTTCGAGATGTCGAACGGCTGCATCTGCTGCACGGTGCGCGGAGACCTGATTCGCGTGCTCGGCAAGCTCATGAAGCGCCGCGACAAGTTCGACTATGTGCTGGTGGAGACCACGGGGCTCGCCGATCCCGGCCCGGTCGCTCAGACCTTCTTCATGGACGACGAAATTCGCGCGGAGTTCTCGCTTGACGGGATCGT
>JAJECB010000274.1 GCA_022822245.1 Gammaproteobacteria bacterium | reverse complement strand
GAGCGGGGGCTCGGCATGGTGTTCCAGGACCTCGCCCTGTTCCCGCACATGACGGTGTTCGAGAACATCGCGTTCGGGCTCCGGGTCAAGAAGACCGACGCCGCCGAGGTGGAGCGCCGGGTGAAGGCGGCGGCCGAAGCGATGTTCATCGGCGCGCTGCTCGACAAGCGCCCCAGCGAATGTTCGGGCGGCGAGGCGCAGCGGGTCGCCCTGGCTCGGACGATCGTCAACGACCCGTCCGTCTTCCTCATGGACGAGCCGCTTTCGAGCCTCGACGCGAAGCTCCGCCTCGACATGCGCACGGAGCTCAAGCACCTCCACCACCGGCTGGGGGCGACCTTCGTCTACGTCACCCACGACCAGGCGGAGGCGATGACGATGGCGGACCGCATCGTGGTGATGCAGGGGGGGCGGATCGAGCAGGTGGGGGCGCCGCTGGAGATCTACCGGCGCCCCGCGACGCGGTTCGTGGCCGGGTTCTTCGGGATCCCGACAATGAACTTCCTGGAAGGCGAGGTCGTGGCCGCGGCCGGGGGAGGTGACGGCCTCGAGTTCCGTTCCACGCGGGTGGCGCAGCCGCTCGCCGCTTCGACTCCGTCGGAGGCGGCGGGCGGCACCGCAACCCTCGGCGTGCGGGCCGAGCACGTCCGGGTCTCCCCGAGCGACGACGGAGCGGGCCGCGTCACCCTGACCGAGCCCCTCGGCGATGAGACCCTGGTCTTCTTCGAGTTCGGCGCCGGCGCGCCGCTCGTCGCCAAGGTCGATCCCGATTCCCCGCTCGGCCCCGGCGACCCGGTGGCGTTCGACTTCGACCGCGACTGGTGCCACCTCTTCGACGCGGGGAGCGGCGCACGCCTCAACTGAGGATTTCGGCGCGGAATACGCTGGCTGATCGGGGAGGGGCGGGCATGGGCCTCCGACGGGTCACTCGACGGGTGATCCGGACCAGGGCGCAGCCGCTCGATCGCGTCAACCCAGGGGGGAGCGTCGTTCCGGGCCCGTAGTACGGCGGCCGCGGACACGGCAGAATGTCCACGCTGTCGAAGGCGTACAGAGGCGAGGCACGCGCGGGTAGAAGCCATGGCGAAGAACGGACAGGACGCAAGCTTGGCGGTGCTGATCGACGCCGACAACACCAGCGCCCGCTATGCACAGGCGATCTTCGAGGAGATCGTCAAGCTCGGCGAGGCCAACGTGCGGCGCATCTACGGCGACTTCTCGAACAACCGGCTCCAGGGGTGGGACGGCGCGATCAAGTCGCTCGCGATCCTCCAGCACCAGCAGCGCAGCAACACGACGGGCAAGAACGCGGCCGACATCGCCCTCGTCATCGACGCGATGGATCTCATGCACAAGGGCAAGCTCGACGGCTTCTGCCTCGTGAGCTCGGACAGCGATTTCACGCGGCTCGCGCAGCGCCTGCGCGAGGATGGGCTTCCGGTCTACGGCTTCGGCGAGCGCAAGACCCCGGAAGCGTTCAAGAACGCCTGCAACCGTTTCATCTACGTGGAGAACCTCGTCGCCGCGAGCCCTGACAAGGCGAGCGCGGCGGCGGGCGCGGGATCGGAGAAGAAGGAGTCGCCGAAGAAGGCGGTGGCGCTCATCAAGAGAGCCATGGAGGACAGCGATGACGATGGCTGGGCCAATCTCGGAACCGTGGGAAGCCGGATTCAGGGCGCGGTGCCGGACTTCGATCCCCGCACCTACGGCTGTCCCAACCTGAGCACCCTGGTCACGAAATCCGGCGGATTCGAAGTGCGCAAGAGCACGGGCGGAGGCATCCATATCCGCCCCAAGGCCGCGAGCAGGAAGGCAGCGCCCGCCAAGCCCAAGTAGCCCGCCCCACCCCGCAGGATCCCCGCGCCCGACGCGGGAGTGACGCAGGGGGACTTCGACGGGCGCTCGACCGATTCGGAGTCGGCATCGATCTGCATGCCGCTCCTCCGTACTTCAAGTCCGTTCGATGACCGCAAGTTTGGCGGCCCCCTCACGAACTCTGCTATTTTCTCGTCATGCCCGAGCCGCCGTCCATCAATCCGTTCGTCCCCGGACGCGGGCTGCTGCCGCCCTTTCTGGCCGGCCGGGAAACCGAACAGACCGAGCTGAAACGACTCTTCGCCTATGTTCAGGCAGGGCGGGGCGCCCCCCGGGATGCAGTGCTGTCCGGCCCTCGGGGGAATGGCAAGACGGTGTTGTTGCGGTGGTTTCAACGGGAGATCGAGGCGGTCGGGAACGTCGATGTCGTGTGGCGCACCCCCAGCGACCTGCCGAGCCTTGACGCGCTCGCGACGGCGCTCGTGCCGCCGGGCCGCTTCAGGACGATGCTTCCGGACACCCTCTCCGTCTCCATCGGCATCGGACGGCTCGGCTGGGAGCTGGGCGACAACCCGGGCACCCTGACCGACTTGCTGACCCTGCGTTGCCGGCATCGGGCGTTGGTCATCCTCCTGGACGAGGCCCACACGTTGGACGAGGATGTCGGACGCGCGCTCCTCAACGCCAGCCAATCCGTGGCGGCAACTGCACCGTTCCTGTTGGCGCTGGCAGGCACGCCCGGTTTGGAGCCCCACCTCAACCGCATGTCGGCGACGTTCTGGAACCGCGCCAAGCACCTGGGCGTGGGGTTGCTGGACAAGACCGCCGCCGCCGCGGCCCTGGCGCGACCGCTGGCAGAGCAGGACCCTGCCATCGTGTTCGAGGATGGGGTTCTGCCACGGGTCCTCAGTGAGACCCAGCATTATCCGTACTTCGTGCAGCTTTGGGGTGCGGCACTTTGGGACGTGGCGACGCAGAGCTCGGTGACGGCGATCGACGATGCGCTGGTCGCGCGGACCAGCCCGGCGTTCGACATCGAACGAAACGCCTACTATGAACACCGGCGGGACGAGCTGGAACGGCAGGACCTGCTTCGGGTCGCGGTGTTCGCGGCGGATGCCTTCGATGAACGGGCAACGCTCACCCAGGACGAGTTGAACGCCGTCATTGCCCGCGCCCTGTCGCTCGACTCGATCTCGGAGATAGTGCAGTGCCGCGATCGGTTGTCCGCGGTCGGCTACGTCTGGAAACCGCCCGGGGCGGGCGATCGGTGGCAGGCGGGGATCCCCAGCCTGATGCACTATGTCCGGCGCCGGTGACTGTTGCGACCGCTTGCGGTACGGATCGTCGCGAGGGCCATGGAAGACAGCGACGACGACGGCTGGGCGCATCTCGGCACGGTGGGCAGCCGGATTCAGGGCGCGGTGCCGGACTTCGATCCCTGCACCTACGGCTGCCACAACCTGAGCACCCTGGTCACCAAGTCCGGCGGCTTCGAAGTGCGCAAGAGCGCGGGAGGAGGCATCCATATCCGCCCCAAGGCCGCGAGCAGGAAGGCAGCGCCCGCCAAGCCCAAGCAACCCGGCCCGAAGGAGGTCGTCAACACCGTCACGGGGATGCTTGCCAACGGAGTCATCGGGCAATTTGTGCTGCTGCACGAGGCGGCGCGCGGCAGGCCCCAGACGCGAATCGTCTTCGAGCTGCGCCTTCGCTTCCGAGCCGCTCGCGCAAAACGGCCCCGGATTTTCCGGATCGTGCGGCGGGCCGAGAGAGCTGCTGAACGGTGCGGGGTGTCGAGTTCGTCATGTCGCCCCCTCCGATTCTCTTTGCTTCCCCGGATGGAGCGCCCGACATTTCTTGTCAGTCGACAGTGCCGAAGCTCAGCGCGCCCGGTGAGCACAAGGACCAGCCGTCGTCGAGCCGGACGGGCTCCGCCTCGGCGACGAGGGACACTATCTGCCCGTCCTGCCAGCTCGGTTCGGCAATTCTCTCCAACGCGGGGAGCGCCGCGTATCGGGGAGAGCCGAGCTTGACCTCGACGGGAAAGGTCTTTCCGTCGTTCTCGACGAGAAAGTCGATTTCCTGACCATCTCGGGTGCGCCAGAAGTGGACCCGGACTTCCCGTGCACGATGACGGAAGCGCTTGAAGACGTCGGCCAGTACGTGCGTCTCGAACAACGCCCCGCCCATCGGGCCGAGCCTTGCTTCCGGGGCGTTCCGCCAGCCGCCGAGCCAGGCCGCCAGCCCGGCGTCCAGAAAGTACAGCTTGGGGCTCTTCGTCATTCTCCGGGTTCGATTGGTGAAGTAGGGAGGCAGCAATTTGACGAGGAATCCGTCTTCGAGCACGCTGAGCCAGTCCTTGACGGTGGCGGGAGACACGTTGGCGTCGCGCGCGAGGTCGTGGTAGTTGACAATCTGTCCCGTCCGCAACGCGCAGAGCTTGACGAAGGTCTCGAACTCCCGGCGCTTCTCGATCCTCAGCAATTCCCGGATGTCCCGCTCGATGTAGGTCTGCATGTAGGACGAGAGGTACAGATCGCGCGTGGCGCGGTCTTCGATTCCATGGAGCTTGGGGAATCCGGTTTCGAGCAGCCATCGGAAGTAGTCGTCGGGTGGCAGGACTCGCGGAAGCCTCTTCTCGTCGTCGGAGAGTCCCAGCAGATTGAGGATGGCGACCCTGCCGGCGAGGGTTTCCGTGACGCCTTCCATCACCTGGAAGTTCTGGGAACCGGTCAGCCGGACCGCACCGGGTGCGAGATCGCCCGCGTCCACGAGCTGCTTGATGGGGCTCAGGAGACCAGGCGCGTACTGGATCTCGTCGATGGTGAACGGAGGACGGAGCTCCCGCACGAACAGGGCCGGGTCCCGATTGGCGCGCTCCCTTGTCGTGAGGTCATCGAGGTTGACGTACGCATGACCGCGCGCACACTTGTGCAGCAGCGAGCTCTTTCCAACCTGGCGCGGCCCCAGCAGCAGCCACACCGGAAAGAGCCGCAGTTGAGCGGCCGGGGTGGTCAGCACCGGCTGAAAAGTTCTTTCAATCCAATCGACTGGCATATCGTCAGTCTACTTCAGATCTGCCGGATACGTGAACCGTGTCCTCGATATGGATGCGCCGAGACACCTCCTGGAGGACGAGGGCGGGCGGTAAAGCGGGCATCGGTGGTTCGTCGGGGCCGGCGGGATTGGCCCCCCGAACGCGGATCGGGTCGTTCCCGGTGATTCCTGAGCTGGGAGGGCGTCGGAGCCGGCGATCAGGGGCGCCAGTCGAAGAAGTTGCGGAGGAGCTGGAGGCCGGGGCGCTGGCTCTTCTCCGGGTGGAACTGGACCGCGAAGACGTTGCCCGCCGCGAGGGCGGCGGTGAATCGGACCGCGTAGTCGGTGCTGCCCGCGACGAGGCCGGGTTCCGCGGGCTCCACGTAGTAGCTGTGGACGAAGTAGAACCGTTCCTGGTCCTCGATCCCGCGCCAGAGCGGGTGCGGGGTCGCTTGCCGGACCTGGTTCCAGCCCATGTGCGGTACCTTGAGCCGGCTCCCGGTGGCGAGGTCGCGGGGCGGGAAGCGGGTGACCCGTCCGCGGAACGCGGCGAGACCCCGCGTGCCGCCGTCCTCCTCGCTCTCTTCCATGAGCGCCTGGAGGCCGATGCAGATGCCGAGGAACGGCTTCTCCCGGATCGCGTCCTGCACGCACGCTTCCAGGCCGTGGGCGGCAAGCTCGGCCATGCAGTCTCCGATCGCGCCCTGGCCGGGGAAGACGACCCGGTCCGCGGCCGCGACTCGCTCCGGATCGGCGGTGACCAGCACGTCGACCGCATCGCCGCCCACGTACCGGACCGCCTTCTCGACGGAGCGCAGGTTCCCCATTCCGAAGTCGATAATCGCGACCTGCTGCATGGGGCCGGCGCTCCGATGTTGCCGGAACGGATTCCGGTCCGGCCGTAGGTCGCGGCTCAGAGCACGCCCTTCGTGGAGGGGATGGCGCCGGCGCGGCGCTCGTCCCGGGCGGCGGCCATGCGAAGCGCCCGTCCGAATGCCTTGAACATCGTCTCCGCGATGTGGTGGGCGTTGCGTCCCTCGAGGTTGTCGACGTGCAAGGTCGTGCGCGCGGAGTTGGCGAACCCCTGAAAGAACTCGCGGACGAGATCGACATCGAAGTCGCCGATGCGGGGCCGGGAGAAGTCCACCCGGTACCAGAGGCCGGGCCGGCCGGAGAAGTCCAGGACCACCCGGCTGAGCGCCTCGTCGAGCGGAACGAAGGCGTGCCCGTAGCGCACGATGCCGCTCTTGTCCCCGAGCGCCTCCGCCACCGCCGCCCCGAGGACGATGCCGACGTCCTCCACCGTGTGGTGAGCGTCGATCTCGAGATCTCCCTCGGCGCGGATCTCGAGATCCACGAGCCCGTGACGCGCGACCTGGTCCAGCATGTGCTCGAAGAACGGGATGCCGGTGGCGACGTCGCACTGGCCGGTGCCGTCGAGGTCGAGGGATATCTCGATCCGGGTCTCGACGGTCTCGCGCTTGATGGTGGCGCTTCGATTCTGCATGACGGATCTCGAACGGATCGGCGGCCCCGCCCGGGACGTTCCTCGCCGGCACGGCCGTCATGACGGGACCGCGCCGGGACGAAGAGCGGGGGAGGGCCGCGGGGCGCATAGGGTACCCGACCGGGTTGCGGGGCCGCCATCGGTCGTCATCGGCCGACATCCGCGCGGGACCGTGAAGCCCGACCGCCGCCGCCCTCCCTTTCTGGCGACCCGCCGGCCGACGTGGAACAATCCGCGCCCATGGACGGGTCGAGCCAGGCATCGGCGGCCCCGCGGCGGCGGGTCGGACTCTTCGTCACCTGTCTGGTCGATCTCTACCGGCCGACCACCGGGTTCGCGGCGGTGCGCCTCCTCGAAGCGGCCGGCTGCGAGGTGGAGGTTCCGCCGGGACAGACCTGCTGTGGCCAGCCCGCCTTCAACAACGGGGACGCGGAGACGACCCGCGCCATCGCCCGCTCCATCATCGAGCGCTTCGAGGGGTTCGACTACCTGGTCGCGCCGTCCGGCTCCTGCGCAGGGATGATCCGGTGCCACTTCCCCGAGCTGTTCGAGGACGACGCGACGTGGCGCGAACGGGCCGAGAGCCTCGCGAGCCGGGCGTGGGAGCTCACGAGCTTCCTGGTGGACGTCCGCGGCGAGGCGGCGCCCGTCGAGGTCATCGGAGGCGTCGAGGCCCCGGACGGGGTCCGCCGGGTGACCTACCATGACTCGTGCTCCGGGCTTCGCGAGCTCGGGGTCCGCGAGCAGCCCCGCCGGCTCCTCGCCGGGGTCGAGGGGCTCGACCTCGTCGAGATGTCCGACTCGGACGTCTGCTGCGGCTTCGGGGGGACCTTCTGCGTCAAGTACCCCGGGATCTCCGGGCGCATGGTGAGCGAGAAGGTCGAGAACATCGCGTCCGCGGGGACGGACGCGGTGCTCGCGGGCGACCTCGGCTGCCTCCTCAACATCGCGGGAAGGATGGGGCGCGAGGGCCGCCCGGGGCGGGTGTTCCACGTCGCCGAGGTGCTCGCCGGCATGGCGGACCGGGGCATCGGCGAACCGTCCGCCGGGAAGGAATGAAGGGGCGATGATCCCCGAGTCCCACCGATTTCCGGACCGGGCCGGCCTCGCCCTCGCCGACGAGGGCCTGCGCCTCGCCCTCGACCGCGCCCGCCAGGGCTTCATCGGCAACCGCCGAAAGGCGGTCGATGCCCTGCCCGAGTTCCAGGCCCTCCGCGAGGCGGCCCGGCGCATCAAGGAGCACACCCTCTCGAACCTCGACCTCTACCTGGAGCGCTTCGAGGCGCAGGTCTCCGCCTCGGGCGGGCAGGTGCACTGGGCGGCGGACGCGTCCGAGGCGCGGGCCCGCATCATCGACATCTGCCGGCGGGCGGGCGCCCGCACCGTCACCAAGGGCAAGTCCATGGTGGGGGAGGAGGTCGCCCTCAACGAGGCGCTCGAGGAAGCGGGCCTCGAGGTCGTCGAGACCGACCTCGGCGAGTACATCATCCAGCTCGCGGGCGAGACCCCGAGCCACATCGTCGCCCCCGCGATCCACAAGACCCGCGAGCAGATCCGCGACCTCTTCACGGAGCACCACGCCCCCCTCGGCCTCGACGCGCCCGGGCTCGGAAACGCGGAGCTCGTCGCCCGGGCGCGCGAGGTGCTGCGGCGCGACTTCCTCCGCGCGGACGTCGGGATCACGGGGGCGAACTTCCTCATCGCGGAGTCGGGCTCGACGGTCATCGTGACCAACGAGGGGAACGGCGACCTCAGCAACACCCTCCCCCGGGTGCACGTCGTCATCGCCGGCATCGAGAAGGTTCTGCCGGGCCACGAGGACCTCTCGACGATCCTCCGGCTCCTCGCGCGAAGCGCCACCGGGCAGGAGATGTCCGTCTACACCACCGTCTCCACCGGGCCGCGCCGGAGCGAGGACCTCGACGGCCCCGAGGAGTTCCACGTGGTGCTGGTCGACAACGGCCGGTCCGCGATGCTGGGGGGCGAGTTCCGCGAGATGCTGCGCTGCATCCGCTGCGGCGCGTGCCTCAACCACTGCCCGGTCTACCACGCGGTCGGCGGCCACGCCTATGGCTGGGTGTACACGGGGCCGATGGGATCGGTGCTGACCCCGCTCATCGTGGGGCTCGACGACGCCTGGCACCTGCCGAACGCGTGCACCCTCAACGGGCGCTGCGAGGAGATGTGCCCCATGAGCATCCCCTTGCCGTCGATGCTCCGGAAGCTCCGCACGCGCGGCTTCGAGCGCGGGCTCGGCAGCCGGACGACGCGCCTCGGGCTCGCCGCATGGGGGTTCCTGGCCCGTCGCCCGGCCCTCTACCGTCCCTTGACCGGGGCGGCGATGAGTGTCATGGGATGGCTCGGACGGCGTCGCGGCGCGTTCCGCCGGCTGCCGCTCGCGGGGGGCTGGACGTCGGCGCGCGACCTCCCCGCGCCCGAAGGCGAAACCTTCCAGCGGGCGTGGCGCCGGCGGAGGGCGGGGCGGTGACGGCGGACGCGCGGGCGCGCGTCCTCGGCGCGGTCCGTTCCGGCCTCCGGGTCGATCCGGCCGAGGTCGAGTCCCGGAGGCAGGCGATCGAGGCGCGCCTCGCGGCCTGCGAGGTGCACGTCCGTCCGCGGGTCGAAGGCGACCTCGAGGCCCGGTTCGCGGAGAAGGTGGTGCTGGTCGCTTCGACGTTCGCGTCGGTGGAGGGGATCGAGGGCGTGTCCCGGGCCGTCGCCGACTACCTGGAGGGGCAGGGGCTCGAGAAGGACATCGTGGTCACCACGGACCCGCTCCTCGCGCGGGTTCGCTGGTCGAACGAGTTCGCGCTCGCGCGCCGCGCGGCCGACCCCGGCGACCGGGTGAGCGTGACCGGCGCCTGGGCCGGCATCGCGGAGACGGGGACCCTCGTCTTCGTCTCGGACCGCGCGACCCCGACGACCCTCAATTTCATGCCGGAGACCCATGTCGCGGTGCTCGCCCGCGACCGCCTCGTCGCCCATCTCGAGGACGTCTGGGCCATGCTCCGAACCGAGCGCACCGGTCTTCCGCGCACCGTCAACTTCATCACCGGCCCGTCGCGCACCGGCGACATCGAGCTCCAGCTCGAGATCGGCGCCCACGGGCCGCGCCACCTCCACGTTCTCCTCGTCGACACCTGATCCGTCTTCTCCGCCCCTCGCCACTTCCACTGCCGGCCGTTTGCCCATGATTCCGTTCAGCACCATCGTGCGGGAGCTCCCCGCCACCCTTCCCTTCATCGGTCCGGAGGCGATCGAGCGCCGGATCGGCCGTCCCTTCGAAGCCCGGGTCGGCGCGAACGAGAGCGCCCTGGGGGTCTCGCCGAGCGTGGCCGAGGCGATGCGCGAGGCGCTCGGGCACATCTCTCTGTACGGAGACCCGGAGGGGTACGACCTGCGGGCGGCCCTCGCCGCGCATCACCGGGTGAAGCTGGAGGAGGTGTGCCTCGGGGCCGGAATCGACGAGCTGCTCGGACTGATCGTCCGGATGTTGACCGACCCGGGCGCGCCGGTGGTGACGTCGGCCGGGGCCTACCCGACCTTCAACTACCAGGTCGCGGGGCTCGGCGCGCGCCTGGTGACCGTGCCCTACCGCGACGACCACGAGGATCCGGATGCCCTCGCGGAGGCGGTTCGCGAGACCGGGGCACCGCTCGTGTACCTCGCCAATCCCGACAACCCGATGGGCACCTGGCACGGCGCAGAGCGGATCCGGAGGTTCGTCGAGTCCCTTCCCGAGAACGCCGTGGTCGCGCTCGACGAGGCGTACCTCGAGTTCGCGCCGGAGGGCACCGACTGGCCGATGGAACCGGACGACCCGCGCGTGCTCCGCCTTCGCACCTTCTCCAAGGCGCACGGGCTGGCGGGGGCGCGCATCGGCTACTGCGTGGGCCACCCCGACCTCGTGACCGGGCTCAACAAGATCCGCAACCACTTCGGGGTGAGCCGGATCGCGCAGGTGGGGGCGCTCGCCTCGCTCCGCGACCCGGAGTTCGTGGCGCGGGTGGTCACGGAGGTGGCGGCCGGCCGCGAGGAGTACGCCCGGCTCGCCGCCTCGCTCGGCCTCGTCGCGCTACCGTCCGCGACGAACTTCGTCGCCATCGATGTCGGCGGCGGAGATCGGGCCCGGGCGCTCCTCACCGAGCTCGAGGCGCGCGGCGTCTTCGTCCGCATGCCGCCGGTTCCGCCCCTCGACCGCTGCATCCGCATCACCGTCGGGACCGCTCACGAGCGCGCCGCCCTCGCCGCCATCCTCTCCGAGGCCCTCGCCGCCGTCGACGCCGACCTCGGGGGCTGACCGGCGCCTCCTGGGCCAAATTGCCCTTGTTGAAACGAAGGACCGCAGAGATGGGTCATCCTTCCTGGACGGCGATCATCTCCCGGGACGAAGGTTGGTGGATCGGGTGGATTGCGGAGGTTCCGGGGGTGAATGCCCAGGAACGAACCCGCGCGAAGCTGCTCGATACGTTGTCGGAGGCTCTGCGGGAAGCGCTCGAGATGAATCGCGAGGACGCCCTCGCCCATGCCCCCGACGGCTACGACGAAGTCGCCGTCTCGCTCTGACTCGCCTATCCGCGGCCGCCGGTCACGTCGACGTGGGAGCCGGTGCAGTAGCTCGCGCGGTCGGAGAGGAGCCACATCACCGCCTCGGCCACCTCCTCGGGGGAGGCGATGCGCTTGAGGGGGACCGTCGGGACGATCTTCTCGATGCGGCCCGGCCAGTGGATGTCGGTCTCGACCATGCCGGGGCGGACGGAGTTGCAGCGGATCCCCTGACCGGCCGTCTCGAGGGCGAGCCCCTTGGTGAACGTGTCCACCGCTGCCTTCGACGCGCCGTAGTGCACCCAGTCGAAGGCGCCGGAGACGACGGAGGCGATCGACGAGACGTTGACGATGAGGCCGCCCCGCCCGCCCTTCGTCGTGGACATGCGCCGGATCGCCTCCCGCGCGCAGAGGAAGTAGCCCGCGACGTTGATCCGGAGCACCTCCTCGAGAGTCTCCGCGGTCACGTTCTCGATGAGGGAATGGCCGCCCGAGATCCCGGCGTTGTTGACGAGGGCGTCGATGTAGCCGAATTCCGCCTCCGCGGTCTCGAAGAGGCGGAGGATGTCGGCTTCCCGGCCGGTGTCCGCCTGGACCACGACGGCCCGATGGCCGGCCGCCCGCACGTCGTCGGCCACCCCTTCCGCCGCCGCCTCGTCGCGTACGTAGTTGACGCACACGTCGAAGCCGTCCCGGGCCGCGGCCCGCGCGATCGCGGCCCCGATCCCGCGGCTCGACCCGGTTACAATCGCCGACTTCGACGCGCTCATCCGCCGTCTCCCCTGGTTCCGAACCCCGGATTCTCCCGGACGCGTCCATGATAGCCGTGCCCGAAGCCCGTCTCGACAGCATCACCTTCGTCACCGCGGAGCATCGTGGCCGGGTGGTGGTCGCGGGGTCGCACGGCGGGCGCTACTGCGGATTCGTCGCCGCGAAGGCGGGGCTCCTCGGGGTCATCCTCAACGACGCGGCGGTCGGGCGCGACGACGCGGGCATCGGCTCGCTCGCCGTGCTCGCGCCCCTCGGAATTCCTGCCGCCACCGTGGCGCACGATTCGGCCCGGATCGGGGACGCCGAGGACATGTGCGGGCAGGGGCGGATCAGCCATTGCAACGAGCCCGCGCGTCTCCTCGGCTGCGAGCCGGGGCAGACCTGCGCCGAGGCGGTGCGGCGGATGGCGGCGCGCCCCGCGCCGGACGTTCCCCCCGAGGCGCCGGCCGGCGAGGAGGCGCGGTTCGTCCTCCGCCCGGCGGGGGACGGGCGGCCCGCGGTCGTCGGATGCGATTCCGCCTCTCTCGTCCAGCCCGAGGACGCGGACCGCATCGTCGTGACCGGCTCGCACTGCGGGGTCCTCCCCGGCCGTCCGGGATACGGTCTCGGGGTGCGGGCGCGCGGCGCCGTCTTCAACGATGCGGGCGGGGGAGCGGGGATCGCACGCCTTCCGGTGCTGGACGCCCAAGGGATACCGGGCGCGGCGGTCGACGCCATGAGTGCACGAATCGGCGAGGCGCGCTCCACCTGGGAGACGGGGGTCGTCTCGGCAGTGAACGGCCTCGCGGCGGAGCGCGGGGTGCGGGCCGGCATGACCGTGCCCGACTTCGCGGACCGGCTCGGCTGAGAAGGGCTCGCGCCGCTCCGGAATTCGTCCGGCCGCCCGTGGTGACGGGGCGAGCGGGAACCGGGCGCCGGATCGCGCTGCGTCGAGAACACCGCGGCGGATGGAACGGTCCGGTTGAAGGCTGGACAGCGCACCGGACCGGGATCCGGGAGCGGGCCGAGGTTCGGGCAACGAACGAACGACCGGCAACCGACCATGCGTCGAGCAACGCACGGAGTTGAGAGGCAGGAACCGATGACCGAGATCGCGAACGACCCGACCCGCCGCATGACCGGGGGCCGCGCCCTCGCGGAGATGCTCCGGATCCACGAATGCGGGCCGATGTTCGGGATGGGGGGGTTCCAGCTCCTCCCCTTCTACGACGCGGTCCGCGAGCTCGGGATGAGCCACACCCTCATCAACGACGAGCGGTGCGGCGCGTTCGCGGCCGACGCCTTCGCCCGGATCACCGGTCGCCCCGGGGTCTGCGACGCGACCCTCGGCCCCGGCGCGACGAACCTCGCGACCGGGCTCGTCGAATCGCTCAACGCGGGGGTTCCCCTCATCGCGATCATCGGCAACACGAACCGCGCGCACTCCTGGAAGAACATGACCCAGGAGTCGCGCCAGGACGAGATCCTCGCCCCGGCCGCGAAGGAGCTCATCCGGGTCGAGGACGGGAACCGGATGCCGGAGCTCGTGCGCCGCGCCTACACCGTCGCCACCTCCGGACGCCCCGGGCCGGTGGTCCTCGACGTGCCGGAGGACGTGGCTCACGGCGAGTTCGACTATCCGCGGGACGAATTGCGCGTCGACTCGGCCCGGATCCCGGCGCTTCGCATCCGCCCCGGCCGCGCCGAGACGGAGGCGGCCGCGGACCTCCTCCGCCGCTCGCGCCGGCCCCTCATCCTCGCGGGGGGCGGGGTTCACCTCTCGGGCGCCTGGGCCGAGCTCCGCGCCTTCGCGGAGGCCGAGTCCATTCCCGTCGCCCATACCCTGAGCGGCAAGGGCGCACTTCCCTGCGGCCACCCCCTGAGCGTCGGGCTCTTCGGGCGCTGGACCCGCATCGCGAACGACCTCATGGAGCACGCGGACTGCCTCGTCGCGGTCGGCTGCAAGATGGGCGAGATCTCGACCCGGCGCTTCGTCCTCCCGCCCGCCTCCATCCCCTTCATCCAGCTCGACATCGTCGCGGAGGAGATCGGGCGCTCGAACCGGGTGGACGCGGGGCTCTGGGGCGACGCGGCGGAGGGCCTCCGGGACCTCGCCGCCGCCCTCGCGGACGACGACCCCGCCGCCCGCCGGGCCGGGCGCGAGCCGTGGCTCGCGGACGCCGCCGCCCGCATGGCGAAGTGGAAGGAGGAGGCGGAGCCCCGCTACGCGTCCGAGGAGCGGCCGATCCACATGGCGCGGCTCATCCGGGAGCTCCAGGGGGTCATGCCGGAGGAGGGCATCCTGGTGGTGGACGGCGGCTTCGCGGCCCACTGGACCGGGCTCCTCTACGACAGCCCGCGGGCGGGGCGGTGCTACGTCGCGAACCGCGGCTTCGCCTCCATCGGCTACGGTCTGCCGGGCGCGATGGGCGCCCAGCTCGCGGCGCGTGCCGATCTCGGCGATGCACCCGTCGTCGGAATCACCGGAGACGGGGGCTTCAACATGGTGCTCGGCGAGCTCGAGACGGCCCGCCGGCTGAAGCTCGGCATCACCCTCGCCATCGTCAACAACGCGGCGAGCGGCTACGTCAAGGCGCTCCAGCACAGCCTTTTCGGCGGCAACTACCAGTCGGCGGACTTGAGCGAGACGGACTACGCGGCGGTCGCCCGCGCCCTCGGCTGCGAGGGGATCCGGGTGGAGGACCCGGCCGAGCTCGGCGCCGCGTTCCGGGCGGGCATGGCCTCGCGCGACGTGCCGACCATCATCGACGTGGTGGTGACCCGCGATCCCGCGAAGATGCTCCCCGGAGTGGACAGCCGCGCCGCCCCGGTACGGGCCGGGGACCGCCCCGCCTGATCCCATTTTCCGCTGGCCGGTTGTCATCTTCCTTCATGGAGCCGGATTGCTCCGGTCGGCCTATAATCGGTGTCGGTTCAATCTGGAGCCCATCCCATGAATCGACGCGAACTGTTGGCTGCGGCGGCCGCGCTCGCCTTCGTGGCCCCCGGCGCTCGGGCGGACGGCCATTCGTACGTCAAGTACAGCCGGGAGGCCTACGAGCAGGCGGTCGCGAGCGGGAAGCCCCTTCTCCTCGACTTCTACACCGAGTGGTGAGGGACCTGCCGCGCGCAAGGGCGCACCGTGAGTGCGTTGATGAAAGAGAGCCCCGCCTACCAGGCGGTGACGGTGATGAAGATCGACTGGGACGTGCATAGCGGCAGCGAGGTCGCACAGGAGCACGGCGTGCGGCAGCGGGCCATCCTCGTGATGCTCAAGGGCGGCGAGGAGGTCGGCCGGGTGGTCGGCAGCGCGCGAAGGGGCGATATCGAGGCGCTGTTCCAGGCCGCGACCTAGTCTCTTCGGGCCTCGTGCCATGCCGGCCCTGAAGTCTTTCCGGGCCGGCGGATCGCGCTTTCGAAACGTCGCAGGCGGTTCCGGCAAGCAAACCCACCGGTAGACGCCGCCACGCGAGTGCCGGCCATCCGAACCGGGAAAGACCTTCCGACAGTGACCTATGTCTGGGCTTACCTCGCGGGCACGCTGACGCTCATCAACCCGTGCGTGCTGCCGCTCCTTCCCATCGTTCTCGCCGCCGCGTTCCAGCGCAGCCGTCACGGTCCGTTGCTGCTGGCCGCCGGGCTCACGTTCTCGTTCGCGGTCATCGGAGTCGGCGTCACCGCGTTCGGCCACCTCGCGGGGATCGACGACATGGTGATCAACCGCGTGGCGGCAGTGGTCATGGTGCTGTTCGGCACGGTCCTCCTCGTGCCGCGCGCGCAGGCGCTGCTGGCCCGAGTCGCGACCCCGCTCGCGAACCACGCCAGCACGGGGATCGACCGGGTGCAAGGGACGGGTGCCGGCGGCCAGCTCGCGGTGGGTGTGCTGCTCGGGGCGGTGTGGTCGCCCTGTGTCGGGCCCACCCTTGCCGGGGCCATCGGTCTCGCGGCGAGCGGCGCGAGCCTCGGCCATGCGGGCATCACGATGCTCGCCTTCGGGATCGGGGTCTCGACCGTGCTGTTGGCGCTCGCCTACGGATCGCGCGAGATCCTCAAGTCCCGGCGGGAGCGGCTCATGGGGTGGATGCCATGGGCCAAGCCGGTGATGGGCGCCTCGTTGCTGGTCGTCGGCCTCGCGATCCTGTTCCACGTCGACCGCATGATCGAAGCCCGGCTGCTCGACTTCATGCCGGGCTGGCTCATCGACCTTTCGGTTTCCGTATAGCGGGACCGCACTGCGCGATCCCCGCGCGATCCGGCAGGTGCGACCCGCCCTTGCCGGTCCCTGGAGTGAACGGACCCATGCCGACCGCAAAGCGCACGAATCCCGAGCCTGCCGGCGGGCCGGTCTCGCTCCCGAGAACCCCGAGCTTTCGCCTCGACGGCCGGCGCGCGCTCGTGACCGGGGCGGGGCGCGGGCTCGGGCTCGCGATGGCTGCCGCTCTCGCCGAGGCGGGCGCGGAGGTGGCCCTCGCCGCCCGGAGCGCTGCGGAGGTGGAAGCCGTCGCGGAAGCCATCCGCGACCGGGGTGAGCGGGCGAGCGCGTTCGCCCTCGACGTCACCGACACCGGCCGGGCGAGGGCCGAGATCGCGGCCCGCGGCCCGTTCCAGGTGCTCGTGAACAATGCCGGCACCAATCGGCCGGCGCACTTCCTCGACATGACCGAGGAGGACTACCACACCGTCTCCGACCTCAACGTCCGGGCCGCCCTCTTCGTCGCGAAGGCGGTGGCCGAGGGGCTCGTCGAGGCCGGGCTCCCGGGCTCGATCATCAACGTGTCCTCCCAGATGGGCCACGTCGGCGGGCCGAAGCGCACCGTCTACTGCGCGACCAAGCACGCCCTCGAAGGCGCCACCAAGGCCATGGCCTGGGAGCTCGCCGAGCACGGCATCCGGGTCAACACCATCTGCCCCACCTTCATCGAAACGCCTCTCAGCCGGCCGATGCTGGAGAATGCGGAGTTCAACGACTTCGTCACCCGCCGCATTGCGTCGGGGACGGTCGGCCAGCCCGAGGACGTGATGGGGGCGGTGGTCTATCTCGCCTCCGACGCATCGTCCCTCGTGACCGGGGCGGCCCTCATGGTCGACGGCGGCTGGACCGCGGTCTGAGCCGCCCGGCCGCAACCCGAGACCCGGCCGAGCGCGAGAGCGAGAGAGAACGGGAGCACACGATGACGGGACTCGCCGAATCGATCGCCCTTTACTTCGAGCGGCGCATGGCCCGGATCTTCCTCTTGGGTGTCATCAGCGGCTTCCCCTGGGTGCTCATCGGAAGCAGCCTCAGCCTCTGGCTCCAGGAGGACGGCCTCAGCCGCAGCACGATCGGCTGGGCCGGCCTCATCTTCGGCGTCTACGCCTTCAACTTCCTCTGGGCCCCTCTCATCGACCGGATCCGGCTCCCCTGGCTTTCGGAGCGGCTCGGGCACCGGCGCGCGTGGATCGTCACCTTGCAGGCGGTCATTCTCGTCTGCCTGATCCTCTGGAGTACGGTCGAGCCGACCGCGAACCTCGCCGGGGTCGTCGCCATCGGCCTCGTCATCGCCATCGCGTCCGCGACCCAGGACATCACCATCGACGCCCTCCGGATCGAGCAGATCGGCCGCACCGAAGGCGAGTCGATGGCGGCCGGGGCGGCCACCGCCGTCGTCGGCTGGTGGACGGGGTACAAGCTCGGCGGGATCGTCGCGCTCGAGACCGCACAAGCTTTCGAGAACGCGGGAGTGGAGGACTACTGGCAGGCCACCTTCCTCGTGCTGGGGGCGGTGGTGGTCCTGTGCAACATCGGCCTCGCGTTCGTGCGCGAGTCGACGGCAGCGGAACGAATCGCCGCCCAGGCGGCGGACGATGAGCGGATCGCTTCGCGCCTCGCCGTCACGGGGCCGCTCGGCCGAGCCGCCGCCTGGCTCGGCGGCACCGTGGTCGGACCCCTGATGAGCTTCTTCCGGCAGAACGGCTTTGCGATCGCCATCGCGGTGCTCGGCTTCATCTTCCTGTTCAAGATCGGCGAGGCGTTCCTGGGGCGGATGTCGGTCATCTTCTACAAGGAGATCGGGTTCACCAAGTCGGACATCGCCCTTTACTCCAAGGGGCTCGGGTGGGTCACCACCGTCACGTTCACGGTGATCGGCGGGCTCTTCGCGATCCGGATCGGGCTCGTGCGGGCGATGTTCGTTTCCGGGATCGCGATGGCCCTCACCAACCTCCTCTTCGCGGTGCTCGCGTGGACCGGGAAGTCGGAGCCGATGTTCGCGGCCGCGGTGGTGATGGACGACCTCACGAGCTCCTTCGCGACCGTGACCTTCGTCGCCTTCATCTCGATGCTGGTGGACCGGACCTACACCGCCACCCAGTACGCGCTCCTCGCCTCCATCGGCACGGCGGGAAGGACCCTCTTCGCCGCTTCCTCCGGCGAGCTCGTGGACTGGCTGGAGGGCGATTGGGGGACATTCTTCGTGATCACGACCGTAATGGTGGTCCCGTCCCTCGTCTGCCTCTTCGCGATCCGCGCGAAGCTTCGAGACATGCTGGCCGGCGCGCGGGTCCGCCTCTTCGGCAAGGAGGCGGAAGCCGCACCGGAAGGAGCCGCCTGATCCCGGCGTCGCGAGGCGGCCAGGCCCGCGGACGCTTGCCCGCCGGCCCGCCGCCCGCGCTCCGGTCGTACCATTCCATTTCCCGCTTCCCGACGCCGAGGTTCCCCTCCCATGCATGGTTCGCCGACCATCTCCCGCATTGAGCTCACCGCCTTCGAGATCGCCGTGCCCGGGGTCGGCACGGACCGGGGTGGGCTCGGCGTCCGCTACGCACCCGGCCCGGGTGAACCCCAGGTCCGGTTCGCGGTCCGGATCCACACCGACGAGGGGGTGAGCGGCGAGTACATCCCGCCCCGGGGCCGGGCGAAGGTCGCGATGGCGGCCTGCGAGGCGCTCGGCTACCGGCTGCTCGGCGGCGCCGCCCTCGAGCGCGAGCGCCACTACTGGTCGATGCGGCGCGCGACAGTGCACATCGGGGAGCTCGGGATCGGCCCCCTCGACGTGGCCCTGTGGGACCTCGCCGGAAAGCACCAGGGCGTGTCGGTGGCGACGATGCTCGGCGGTTGGCGCGATCGGCTCCCCGCCTACGCGAGCACCCTCGGCGGGGACCGGCTGGAGGGCGGCCTTTCAAGCCCGGAGGCGTACGCGGACTTCGCGGAGCAGTGCCTGGAGATGGGCTACCCGGCATACAAGATGCATGGGTGGAACGAGGGCGACCCCGGGGAGGAGAGCGCCATGATCCGGGCCGTCGGCGAGCGGGTTGGCAGCCGCATGGAGGTGATGTACGACGCCGCCTGTCATCTCCGGTCGCTCGCGGACGCGATCCGGGTCGGGCGGGTCTGCGACGAGCACGGGCTCTTCTGGTACGAGGACCCCTACGCGGACGGCGGCATCTCGATTCACGGGCACCGCAGGCTCAAGGAGCACGTGCGAACCCCCATCCTCATCACCGAGCACGTGCGAAACCCCGAGACCACGACCGACATCCTCGTCGCCGGCGCTTCCGACTTCGCACGCGTCGACCCCGACTACGACGGGGGGCTCACCGGAAGCTGGAAGGCGGCTCTCGCCGCCGAGGCACTCGGGCTCGATGTCGAGGTGCACGCCCTCGGCCCCGCGATGCGCCACCTCATGGCGAGCCTTCGTTCGAGCAACTACTACGAGGTGAACCTCGTGCACCCGGGGATCGGGAACGCCTGGTCACTCCCGGTCTACGCCTGCGACTACTCCGACGAGCTCGACGCGGTCGAGGTGGACGGCTGCGTGCCGGTGCCGTCAGGGCCCGGCCTCGGCGTCATCTACGACTGGGACTACGTGAACGCCCACGCCCTCAAGACCCGCGTCCTGGATTGAAGGCGGTGGGCGTCTTCGCCGGCGAGCCCGGAACCTCGCGCTACTGCTTGACGCCACCCACGGTGAGGCCGGCCGTCAACTGCTTCTGGATGAGGAGCACGATGAAGAAGACGGGCAGGGTGACGAGGGTCGCCGCAGCCATCATCTGACCACTTCCCCCCGCCTCGGGGTCCGCGTACTTGAAGACCGAGACCGGCGCGGTACTCACGTCGAACCCCCCGAGGACCAGGGCGAGCTGGAAGTTGTTCCACGAGAAGATGAAGCAGAGGATCGCGGTCGCGACCATCCCCGGGGTGCTGAGCGGCAGCACGATGCGAAGGAACGCCTGGGTCTTCGAAGCCCCGTCGATCCACGCCGCCTCCTCGAGGTCCTTCGGGATGTCCTCGATGAACCCCATCATGATCCATACCCCGAAGGGAATGGTGATGACGAGGTGGGCGAGGATGATCCCGGCGTGCGTATTGAGCAGCCCCACGTGCTTGTACACGATCCAGAACGGCACGAGGGCGGTGATGTAGGGGATCATCCGGGTCACGAGGATCGCCATCGCGAGCTTGCGCAGGTTGTAGCGGGCGACCGTGTAGGCGGTGAGCAGCCCGCAGACGAGGCCGATGAACGTCGCCGCGGTCGAGATGATGAGGCTGTTGACGATGTTGGGGATGAGGTCGCTGTACTCGAAGACCTCGGTGTAGTTCGACCACAGCGGCTCGAAGATCCAGGTTCCCGGCTCGAAGAAGAGGTAGTCGGGCTTGAGCGAGTTCCAGAACATGTAGAAGAAGATGAAGAAGAACGGGGCCACCACCGCGATCATCACGATCTGGGTGGCGATCGTCTCCGCGATCTCGTGCATGCGCCGCGGCAGCAGGCGCTTGAGCAACAGGACCATCTCAGTAGGACCACTTGCGCTTGCGGAGCTTCACGAGGATCGACTGCACGCACAGGATGAACAGGAAGAAGAACACCCCCTTCGCCGCCGCCTCGCCCATGTACTGGTACTCGAAGGCGTTGAAGTAGATGTTGAGGTTCATGGTCTCGCTCGCGTAGCGGGGCCCGCCCTCGGTGATCGCGAGGATGGTGTCGAACTCCTTCACGCCGAAGATGGAGCGCAGGATGAGCGCGACCATGATGTGGGTCTTGAGGAGGGGCAGGGTGATGTGGACGAGCATCTGCCAGCGCGACGCCCCGTCGATGCGCGCGGCCTCGAAGGGGTCCTGGGGCAGCGACTGGAGCCCCGCGAGCAGGATGAGGGTCATGAAGGGCGTGTGGTGCCAGATCCCGACGATGATGAGCGAGACGAGCGCCCACTCGGGACTCGTGATCCACTCGATGCCGGAAAGGCCGAGGGCCTCCAGGCCGAAGTTGAGGATCCCGTACGCGTTGTCGAAGAAGAGGATCCACACGAGGCTGATGGCAACCGACATCGCCACCATCGGCATCATCCACACCGAGCGGTAGAACGCCTTCCCCGCGAAGCTCCGGTTGAAGAGCATCGCGGTCGCGAGCCCGAGCACGAACTGGCCACCGACCGAGAAGAGCGCATAGGCGAAGGTGTGCCAGATCGCGCCGAGCCAGCGCTCGTCGCCCCAGGGCTTGACGTAGTTGTCGAAGCCGACGAAGTCCGGGTCCGGCTTGGTGACGAGCTGCCAGTCCGTGAAGCTCGTGCCGATGACGAGTGCGATCGGCACCGCCACCAGGCCGAAGAGGAAGATCACGGTCGGAATGTTGAAGACGATGGGCATGTGGAGGTCGAGCCACTCGAGCACCCGCCACCCGAGAGACTCCCGGGCCCGACGGTCGTCGAGCCCGGATGCCAGCACCTTCTGCGTTACCGCCATTGCGCGTTGTCCGGCCGGTTGGCGCGCCGCGTCAGGTCATGCTGCGCGGCGCCGCGCCGCTCCGTGCGCGGTACGGGCCGTCACATGCCGAACTTGTCCATCCCTTCGGCCCGGATCGGCTCCGCTTGCGTCTCCGCGTCGAGCATCTTCGCGAACTCGGGGATGACGCCCGCGAAGTTCATGCCTCCCTCGGTCTCGGCGACGAGCTTGGTCATGAACGCGGCCTGCTTCTTCGCCTCGGCCTCGATCGCCGCGCGGCTTCCGTCGCGGATGGCGACGTTGGCGATCTCGCCCGCCGCGTCACGCATCTGCCCGATGGCGATCGCCTGCGGCTTCGCGATGGCGATGCCGTAGTCGGCCGCGATCTTCGCCGACGAGCCCCATGCCGGCGTGGGAGCTTCGTAGGAGGGGTCCTCCCACACCGACCGACGGCACATGGGGACCGCCGCCTTCTGTCCGGGGAGCATGATGTGCTTCTGGGTCATCCACGCGATGTAGAGCCATGCCGCCTTCTTCTTCTCCGAATACTTGGAGATCGCGAGCGACGTGGTGGGCACGTTGGGGAAGCTCCCGCCCGCACCTGCGGGGACGAGGATCGTGGTGCTCTTGCCCGCAATGCGCGACTTCTTCGGGTTGTCCGCGAGGCCGTGCCAGAAGTTGAGCTCGGAGAGCATCGCCGCCTTGCCGGCCGCGTAGAGGGCCGCGTTCTGGGGCGGCTTGTTGCTGAGCGCGGACTTGGGGGCGTAGTCGCGGATGAGCCGCCCGTAGTATTCGAACGCGTCGATCGATTCCTTGGAGTCGAGGTTCGATACCTTGGTCCCGTCATCGAGGCGCTTGAACCACGATCCGCCGTGGTTGAAGAGGTAGGTCGCGAAGCTCGCGGTGGTGAGCCGACCATGACCAC
>JAJECB010000252.1 GCA_022822245.1 Gammaproteobacteria bacterium | reverse complement strand
CCCCGGGCGCGGGGCGGGCGAGTACCTGCTCTTCTGCCGCGAGCAGGACGCGTGGAGGAGCGCATGCACGGGCCGCGCGCCGGCCTCGAGGGTGCGTGCGGCAGCTACGGCGCGGACGACGCGTTCCCCATCGACGACATCGACGAGATCCTCCCCCGCCTTCTCGAGGACCGCCCCCGCATCTGGTACTCGATGGGCGAGTACCCCGCGTTCGACGCACGGGTGCTCGGCTGGCTCGAGCGTCTCCGGTCCCGTCCCGCGGATCCGTCCGAGCTGGTGGACCTGCATCCCCGGGTGCACGAGATGCGGCTCTACAAGAGCCGGGCGGAGGTGCGGATGATCCGCCGGGCGGTCGAGCTCACCGCGGCCGCCCACCGCCGGGCGATGGCGGCGTGCCGGCCGGGGCTCGCGGAGTACGAGGTGGAGGCGGAGCTCCTCTACGCGCTGCACCGGGCCGGCTGCCGGACCCTCGCTTATCCGTGCATCGTCGCGGCCGGCGCGAACGCCTGCCGGCCGCACTACACCGCGAACTCCGGCACGTTGCGCGACGGCGAGCTCGTCCTCGTGGACGCGGGCGCGGAGTACGGCTGCTACGCGGCGGACGTGACCCGGACGTGGCCCGTGGCCGGGCGGTTCAGCGCGCCGCAGCGCTCCCTCTACGAGCTGGTGCTCGAGGCGCAGCGCGCCGCCATCGACGCGATCCGCCCGGGACGCTCCTGGCAGGCGCCGCACGCGCAGGCGGCCCGGGTCCTCGCCGAGGGGCTCGCCCGGCTCGGGGTGCTTCGCGAGACCCGCGGGGATGACGTGATGGGCCGGCTCTGCGCGTATCCGACCGGCCACTGGCTCGGTCTCGACGTCCATGACGTCGCGGACTACCGGGTGGACGGGGAGCCGCGCGAGCTCGAGCCCGGAATGGTGATGACCGTCGAGCCGGGGCTCTACATCGACCCCGCGGAGCCGGCGGTCGCCGCGCCCTGGCGCGGGATCGGCATCCGGATCGAGGACGTGGTGCTGGTCACCCGCGACGGGGTGGAGGTCCTGTCCGCCTCCCTCCCCAAGTCGGTCGAGGACCTCGAGGGCATCGTGGGGTCGGCCGCGTGATCCGGCGGTGCGATGTCGCGGTCGTCGGCGGCGGGCTCGTCGGCGCCACCCTCGCGCAAGCGCTCCGCCGGTGGCCGCTGTCGGTCGCGGTGATCGATCCGGGAGGCGGCGGGGGCGCCGGCGCCGGCGCGCGCAGCCTCGCCCTGTCGTTCGGCTCGGCCCGGCTCTATCGCACGCTCGGTCTGTGGGACGAGGTCGGGAGGGACGCGGTCGCCATCACGGAGGTCCATGTCTCCCGGCGGGGGGGCTTCGGCTTCACCCGGATCCGGGCCCGGGAGTGCGGGGTGGATGCGCTCGGCCACGTGACCTCGGCCGGGTCGCTCGAACGACGGCTGAGCGAGGCCCTTGACTCCGACCCCGAGCTCCGCGGGGGCAGGTTCGAGCGGATCCGTGCCACCGTCGAGTCGGTCGAGGTGCGGGGCGGGGAAGCGCTCGTCGCGGCGGCCGGCCCGGACGGTCCGGTCACCGTCGCCGCACGGCTCGTGGTCGGGGCGGACGGCGCGGACTCCGCGGTGCGGCGCGCGGCCGGGCTCCCGATCCGCGTCCACCGCTGCGACCACGTCGCGCTCGCGGGCGACCTCGCCCCGGAGCGCCCGCACCGGGGGCGCGCGTTCGAGCGCTTCACCGAGTGCGGCCCCCTCGCCGTGCTGCCCCGCGGGGAGGAGCGCTGCGGGTTCGTGTGGGCGGTTCCGGAGCCGGTCGCGGCCGAGCCCGATTTCGAAGGTCCCCGGTTCCCGAAGCGTCTCGCCGAGATGTTCGGCGGCCGGCTCGGCGAGCTGCGCGACGTCGAGCGGCGGGTGCGTCACCCTCTCCGGGTCTCCCACGCGCCCCGCATCACCGCCCCGCGCACCGTGCTCGTCGGCAACGCCGCGAACGCCCTCCACCCGGTCGGGGCGCAGGGCTTCAACCTCGGGTTGCGGGACGTGGAGGCGCTGGCCCGGTTGCTGGGCGATGCGAGCGTGGACGGCGCCGACCCCGCCTCGGTGACCGCGCGGTACGCGAGGGCGCGGCGTGCGGATCACGCGATGGCGCGACTCCTCACCGCGAGCCTGCTCGGGGTCTACGGCTCGCGCGCTCCGCTCGTGCCCGCGCTGGGCGCGGCGGGACTGTTCGCCCTCGACCGGCTCGGCCCGGTGAAGCGGGGCTTCGCGAACCTGACGATGGGCGCGGGCTGGCGGCGGGGCGACGGCGCGCGCGCGCGCGCGGCCCTTGGCGGCGCCTTGCGCGGGGTCCGGCCCGAGCGGGAGGGGGAAGGTCTCGGTGCCCGCTGAGCGTTACGACGTGGCGGTGGCGGGCGGGGGGCTCACCGGCCTCGTCGCGGCCGCGTGCTTCGCCCGGGCCGGGTTCGAGGTGCTGGTGGTGGAGGGGCGCGAGCGGGGCGCGGAAGGTGACGGCCGGGTGAGCGCCCTCACCGTCGCCTCGGAGCGGATCCTCCGGCGGCTCGGAGCGTGGGAGGGGATCACCGGCGCGGCCCCCTTCCGACGGATGCGGGTCTGGGAGGCGGGGGGCGGCGCCGAGATCCGATTCGACGCGGCGGCGGTCGGGGCGGAGCACCTCGGTCACATCGTCCCGAACCGGGTGGTCGTGGAGGCGCTGGAGGCGGCCGCGGAATCGCTCGGGGTCGCCTGGAGCCGGCCGGCGCGGGTGTCGGGGCTCGCGCTCGGGCGGGGCGAGGTGACCGTCGACCTCGGTGCGGCGCGGATCCGCGCGGGACTCCTCGTCGGGGCCGACGGCGGCGACTCCCTCGTCCGCAAGCTCACCGGGATCCCGGTCCGGGGACGCGACTACGGCCAGCTCGGCATCGTGTGCTCCGTGCGCCCGGAGCGCCCTCACCGCGACATCGCCTGGCAGGTGGCCCGCCCGGCGGGTCCGCTCGCGTTCCTCCCGCTGCCGGACGGCTTGTGCTCGATCGTCTGGTCGACCGAGCGCGAGCACGCGGAGCACCTGCTCGCCCTCGCCGACGAGGCGTTCCGGCACGAGCTTCAGATCGCCTTCGAGCGGCGGCTCGGGACCGTCGAATGGGCGGGGCCGCGGGCCGGATTTCCCCTCCGCGCGATCCGGGCCGCGACGTACTCGGCGCCCCGGGTCGCCCTCGTCGGCGATGCCGCACACACCATCCATCCGCTCGCGGGGCAGGGCGTCAACCTCGGGATCCTCGACGCCGCGGTGCTCGCCGAGGTGGCGGCGGAGGCGCGGGAGCGGGGCCGCGACCCGGGGGGGCGGGCGGTCCTCGAACGCTACGAGCGGCGGCGCAAGGCGCACAACCTCGCCGTCCATTGCGCGGTGGACGGCTTCGACCGGCTCTACCGCGCGGGGGGGACGCCGGTGCGCGCGATCCGCAACGCGGGCCTCGCCGCCACCCACCGGCTCGCCTCCCTCAAGCGGCGCATCATCCTCCACGCCTCGGGGTTCGCCGGAGACCTGCCGGCCGTCGCGGCGCCGCCCGACTGACCCCGGCGGCGGTGCCCCCGGGTCGCGGCGTGCGCCACCCTGCGGGCAACCCGCAAGGGGGCATGGGAACGCCCGTCGCGGGCTTGAACCGCGGGGGGAACCGGCGCGTCGTTTCCGCGAACATTCCGGGTGGAAGGACGCGGTTGCGGCCGCCGGCGACGGTGGCCACGGTTCCTCCCGGCCGGGCGATCGGGACCCCGGGGGTGGTAACATCCGCCGCCGACGTGAGGGCGCGCGAGGTCGCGGCTCGGGAACGGGAAGAAAGGGGTGAACCTCCGTGAGAATGACGACTGAAGAAGCCTTCGTGAAGGTCCTGCAGCGCCACGGCATCGAGCACGTGTTCGGCATCATCGGCTCCGCCTTCATGCCGATCTCGGATCTCTTCCCGAAGGCCGGGATCACCTTCTGGGACGTCGCCCACGAGAGCAACGCCGGCTTCATGTGCGACGGGTACACCCGCGCCACCGGCCGGATCGCGATGTGCATCGGCCAGAACGGGCCCGGGATCACGAACCTCGTGACCCCGGTCAAGACCGCGTACTGGAACCACACCCCGATGCTCCTCGTCACCCCCCAGGCGGCGAACAAGACCATCGGGCAGGGGGGGTTCCAGGAAGTCGCGCAGATGGCCCTGTTCGAGGAGATGGTCTGCTACCAGGAGGAGGTGCGCGATCCGTCCCGGGTCGCGGAGGTGCTGAACCGGGTGATCGAGAACGCCGTGCGCCGCTCCGCCCCCGCCCAGATCAACGTCCCGCGCGACCTCTGGACCCAGGAGGTCGACGTCGATCTTCCCCCGATCCTGAACCTCGAGCGCTCGGCGGGCGGCGAGGGAGCGGTCGCGGAGGCGGCGCGCCTGCTCTCCGAGGCGAGCTTCCCGGTGATCCTCTCGGGCGGCGGGGTCGTCATCGGGGACGCGATCGACGCGTGCCGGGCCCTCGCCGAACGCCTCGACGCGCCGGTGTGCTCGGGCTACCAGCACAACGACAGCTTCCCCGGCTCCCACCCGCTCGCGGTCGGGCCCCTCGGCTACAACGGCTCCAAGGCGGCGATGGAGCTCATCGCGCAAGCCGACGTGGTGCTCGCCCTCGGCACCCGGCTGAACCCCTTCTCGACCCTTCCCGGCTACGGCATCGACTACTGGCCGGCGAAGGCCGCGATCATCCAGGTGGAGATGAACCCGGATCGGATCGGCCTCACCAAGAAGGTGACCGTCGGGATCTGCGGCGACGCGAAGAAGGTGGCGGGCCAGCTCCTCGACGCGCTCTCCGCCACGGCCGGCGATTCGGGGCGGGAGGAACGAAAGGCGACCATCCACCGCACCCGCTCCGCGTGGCTCCAGGCCCTGTCGAGCCTGGACCACGAGGAGGACGACCCCGGCACCACCTGGAACGAGGACGCGCGGGCGCGCGAGCCGGACCGGATGTCGGCGCGGATGGCGTGGCGCGCCATCCAGGCGGGGCTCCCCAAGGACGCGATCATCTCCTCCGACATCGGCAACAACTGCGCGATCGGCAACGCCTATCCGACGTTCGAGGAAGGGCGGAAGTACCTCGCCCCCGGCCTCTTCGGCCCCTGCGGCTATGGCTTCCCGTCCATCCTCGGAGCCAAGATCGGCTGCCCGGACGTGCCGGTCGTCGGCTTCGCGGGGGACGGCGCGTTCGGGATCTCCATGAACGAGATGACCACCTGCGGGCGCGAGGAGTGGCCCGCGATCACCATGATCATCTTCCGCAACTACCAGTGGGGCGCGGAGAAGCGCAACACGACCCTGTGGTACGACAACAACTTCGTCGGCACCGAGCTGAACCCCGGCTTGAGCTTCGCGCGGGTCGCGGAGGCCTGCGGGGTGAAGGGGGTCGCCGTCGAGACCATGGAGGAGCTGACCGCCGCGCTCGCGGAATCCTGCGCGGCGCAGGATGAGGGCGTCACCACGTTCATCGAGGTGATCCTCAACCAGGAGCTCGGCGAGCCGTTCCGCCGGGACGCGATGAAGAAGCCGAACGTCGTCGCGGGCATCGACCCGGGCGACATGCGGCCCCAGTAGCCGCCGGCCTCACCGACGGTGGGTGCCTCCGGGACTTCCCCCGCCGCGGCGGCGGGCGCGGACGGTCCGAGCCGGCCCGCGCGGCGGGAGCTCGCGAACGCGGTGCGCGCGCTCGCGATGGACGCGGTCGAGCGCGCGAAGTCCGGCCACCCCGGGATGCCGATGGGGATGGCGGACATCTCGGAGGTGCTCTGGAACGACCATCTCCGCCACAACCCTGCCAACCCGGGCTGGCCCGACCGAGACCGCTTCGTGCTCTCGAACGGGCATGGCTCGATGCTCATCTACGCTCTGCTCCACCTCGCGGGCTACGACCTCCCGATGGCGGAGCTCGAGAACTTCCGCCAGCTCCATTCGCGTACCGCCGGCCACCCGGAGTACCGCCTGACCCCGGGGGTGGAGACCACCACCGGGCCCCTCGGCCAGGGGCTCGCGAACGCGGTCGGCATGGCCATCGTCGAGCGGGCCCTCGCGGCGACGTTCAACCGGCCGGGGCACGAGGTGGTGGACCATCGGACGTACGTCTTCGCGGGCGACGGGTGCCTCATGGAGGGGATCTCGCACGAGGCCTGCTCGCTCGCGGGAACCCTCGGGCTCGGCAAGCTCGTCGTGCTCTGGGACGACAACCGCGTCTCCATCGACGGGGACGTCGAGGGCTGGTTCACCGACGACACGCCGGCGCGGTTCGAGGCCTACGGATGGCACGTGGTACGGGACG
>JAJECB010000130.1 GCA_022822245.1 Gammaproteobacteria bacterium | reverse complement strand
AACAGCAACGACGGCAACCTCAACTACGACCGCGGACTCGTCAGCAACGCATCGAAGTTCACGACCGACCTCGACATCGGCGTCGGCGGCTTCGGCGCGTTCCTCCGGACCACCGGCTTCCTCGACTACGAGAACCAGAACGGCACGCGGGAACGGACCCCGCTGAGCGACGAGGCGAAGGATCGCGTGGGCCGGGACGTCGAGGTGCTCGACGCCTACGTCGCCGCCGCGTTCGACGCCGGCGACGCGGCCTTCGACTTCCGGTTCGGAAAGCACGTCCTCAACTGGGGCGAGAGCACCTTCATCCCGAACGGCATCAACGCCATCAACCCCTTCGACGTGAGCAAGCTCCGGCGGCCGGGCTCGGAGCTCCGCGAGGCGCTCCTGCCGGTGGGGCTGGTGTCGCTGTCGGTGGCCCCGACCGACCTCCTGTCGGTGGAGGGGTTCTACCAGCTCGACTGGGAGCCGACCGAGATCGATCCGGTGGGCAGCTACTTCTCGGTCACCGACTACGCCGGCCCGGGCGCGGAGAAGGCGGTAATCGCGCTGCCCGACCTGGATCTCGGCGACATGGGCCTCACCGCGGACGAGAGAAATCCCTTCCTCATATTTGCCAATACCTCCGTCGCCCCTGTATTCGGTTCCCTCACCGCGAAGGACGAGAACTTCCTCATCGCCCAGCGTAATCCGGACCATGAGCCGGACGACTCGGGCCAGTGGGGAATCGCGGCCCGCTATCTCGCCGAGGCGCTGAACGACACCGAGTTCGGCTTCTACTACATGAACTACCACAGCCGCCTGCCGGTCGTCCGCGCGCACACCGGGACGGCGGCGGACGCGCGCGCCGGGTTGCTGGCGGCCGGAGCGATTGGTGATCCGAGAGTCCTCGGTACCGCCGCCAATACGGCCGTACAGGAAATCGTGCGGGGCGCCGTGACGCGGGCCCTGATTGCGGCGCAGTGTTCCAGTGCACAGGCCAGCCCCGAATGCGCTGCCCTTGCGCGGCGGGTTCGGGAGGAAACCACTGCCCAAGTGGGTGCCCTCGCCGGTGGGGCCAGCCAGGCCGCCGGCATCGACGCCTACGCCGAGGACGGGTATTACTTCCTCGAGTATCCCGAGGACATCCAGCTCTTCGGGGTCAGCTTCAGCACCGAGCTCGGGGCCTCCGGCTGGGCGCTCCAGGGCGAGTACTCCTACCGGCGCGACGCGCCGCTGCAGTTCGCCGAGCGCAAGGTGTTCGCCGACGCCCTCGCGCCGTTCACCGGGTTGCAAGCCTGCATCGCGCAGAAGGTACCTGGCCTCATCGCGGGCGGCCTCAACCCGCTACAGGCCCAGGGGCGGGCGAGCCAGCTCTGCATCGACGAGTTCGACGCGGCCGGCCTCTACGACACGAACACGGACGGCTACCTCCGGCGCAACGTGAGCCAGGTCCAGGCGACCGCCACCCGGGTGTTCGGGCCGAACGCGCTCGGCGCGGACGCCACGGTGTTCCTGGCCGAGGCGGCCCTGATGCGGGTGCACGACATGCCGGACGGCAAGGGCACGCCCGTCCCGGGACCGGCCGATTTCCCCATCGAGAGTCCCGCCGGCGGCACGCGCGGCCTGGAGGCCGACGCCGATGCCACCTCATGGGGCTACCGGCTCGCGGCCCGCCTCGACTACAACAACGCGATCGGGGCGGTCAATCTCTACCCCTACGCCCAGTTCCTGCACGACGTGAACGGCAACAGCCCCGCTCCCGCCGGCCCGTTCGTGGAGGGGCGGACCGCCCTCACCCTCGGGCTCCGCGCCGACTACCTCAGCCGCTGGGAAGCCGACATCGGCTACACGCGGTATGCGGGCAAGGGCACCGAGCTCGCCGACCGCGACTTCATCTCCGCCTCCGTCAAGTACTCGTTCTGAGGTTCCGAGGCCATGAACGTCATCAACGTCACGAAAGCGACCATGTTTCGAACCGGACTTCGAACCGGTGCCGCCCTCGTCCTCGGGTGCGCCCTCGTGTCACCCGCCTCGGCCGGGATCTCCGCCGGCGAGATCGCGCGGCTCGGTGAAGACCTCACCCCCCTCGGCGGAGAACGGGCCGGCAGCGCCGACGGCACCATCCCGGAATGGACCGGCGGCATCACCGAGCCCCCGGCCGGCTACGTCGTCGGGGAGCACCACCGCGACCCGTTCGCGGACGATCGGCCCCTCTTCGTCATCGACGCCGGCAACCTCGACGAGCACCGCGACCGGCTCTCGGTCGGGCACCAGCGCATGCTGGAGACCTACCCGAGCTTCCGCATGCCGGTCTACCCGACCCGGCGAAGCGCCTCCTTCCCCCAGCGGATCTACGACGCGACCCGGAGCACCGCCGCCACCGCGACGCTCGTCGACGGCGGCAACGGCGTCGGCGGCGCGGTCATCGGCATCCCGTTCCCGATCCCGTCCAACGGCCTCGAGGTCATCTGGAACCACCTGCTCCGCTACCGGGGGGAGACGGTGGCCTGCGTCATCGGCCAGGCCGCGGTCACCCGGGGCGGCGCCTACACCCTGGTCAAGCAGAGCCTGGAGGTCGAGCTTCGCTACTCGCTGCCGGACATGACGGTCGCGGAGCTCGGCAACACGATGATCCTCTTCAAGCAGAAGACGCTCGCGCCGGCACGTCTCGCGGGGGACCTCGTGCTGGTGCACGAGACCATGAACCAGTTCCGGGAGCCCCGCAACGCGTGGACCTACAACCCCGGCCAGCGCCGGGTGCGGCGCGCTCCGAACCTCGCCTACGACAACCCCGGAACCTCCTCGGACGGGCTTCGCACCGCCGACCAGCTCGACATGTTCAACGGGGCGGTGGACCGCTACGACTGGGAGCTCATCGGCAAGCGCGAGATGTACGTCCCCTACAACGCCTACCGGCTGCACAGCGGCGATCTCGCGTTCACCGACATCCTGAAGCCCCTGCACGTCAACCCGGAGCTCCTTCGCTACGAGCTGCACCGGGTATGGGTGGTGGAGGCGACCCTCAAGCCGGGCGCGACCCACATCTACAAGCAGCGCACCCTGTACGTGGACGAGGATTCCTGGCAGGTCGTGGGCGCGGACATCTACGACAACCGCGACGAGCTCTGGCGGGTGTCGGAAGGCCACCTCATCAACTACTACGAGAAGCCGCTGATGTGGCCGACCCTGGAGGTCCACACCGACCTCCAGGCGGGGCGCTACCTCGCCTACGGCCTCGACAACGAGTTCCCGATGTGCACCTGGGACCCGGACTTCAAGTCCCGGGACTTTACTCCGGCGGCCCTGCGCCGCGAGGGCCGGCGATGACCCCGGCCCTCGCCGGCGGATAGCGGCCGCCCTCCGGCGCGGAAAGCGGAGCGGCGCTGCGACCCGCGGTTCGGTATCCCGTGTCGGATTACGCTTCGCTGATCCGATCTGCGATCAGGGGGGTGCTCCGGCCTCCGGCTCTTCGGGGTCGCGTCGGGCGCGCCGGACGAATGGCGTTGGTCCTGCTGTCGGGGCTCCTCGCGGCGGCCGGGGCGGGTGCGGAAGAGGCGGTTGAGGCGCCGCTCGCGGCCCGCTCCCTGCTGCTCGACGGGGCCGCGGCCGGCTCGCGCCTGGTGGTGGTCGGGGAACGCGGCCACGTCCTCGTGTCCACCGACGACGGCGCGAGCTGGACGCAGTCCCCGGTGCCGACCCGCGCCCTCCTCACCGCGGTGCACATGCACGACGAGCGCACCGGCTGGGCGGTGGGACACGACGCGGTGATCCTCCGCACCCGCGACGGCGGAGAGACGTGGTCGCTGGTGCACGAGGCGCCGGAAGAAGAGCGCCCCCTGCTCGACGTCTGGTTCCGCGACGAGCGGACGGGCCTCGCGGTCGGGGCCTACGGCTACTTCCTCGCCACCGACGACGGGGGAGAGACCTGGACCTCGCGGGCGGTCAGCGAGGACGACTTCCACCTGAACGCGCTGGTGCCCGCGGCGGAGGGGAGGGCCGGCTCGGCGCGGCCCGGGTCGTGGCGCCTCTACATCGCGGCGGAGGCGGGCATCGCCTACCGCTCCGACGACGGGGGCGAGACCTGGCGCGAGCTCGCCTCCCCCTATGCGGGCTCGTGGTTCGGCGGGCTCGCCCTCGACGAGGACCGGGTGCTCCTGACGGGGCTCCGGGGGCACCTCTTCCGCTCCGAGGATGGAGGCGAGACCTGGACCCGGGTGCCCACCGGGACCCGGGCGAGCCTCACCGGAGCCGTCCGGCTGCCGTCCGGTTCCATCGTGATCACCGGGCTCGACGGCAGCGTGCTCACCAGCCGGGACGGCGGCCGCAGCGTGTCGGCCCGCCGGCTGCCGTCGCGCGAGGGGGTCTCGGCCGCGCTGCCCCTCGCGGACGGCGGGGTGCTGCTCGTCGGGGAGTTCGGCGTCGCGCGCCTCGCGCAAGGCGAGTAGCTTCGCGATGAAGATCACGCCATCCGCGGCCGGGCGCCGAGCGAACCGCTCTCCATGGAATCGCGCGGACGCCGGCCCGAGTCTCCTTCGGCATCCCGCCACCGGCTTCCGGCGGCCCTCGGGCCGCCGGCCGCGACGCCCCTGACGCGCCCGTGACGGCTCGCATCGAACGGCTCCTCTTCGCCCGCCGGCCCCTCGTGCTCGCGGCGTTCGCGCTTATCACCCTCGCGATGGGGTGGCTCGCGGCCGGGCTCAAGGTCGATGCCGGATTCACCAAGCTGGTGCCGGTCGAGCACGAGTACATGCGGACCTTCCTCGAGTATCGCGACGAGTTCGGCGGCGCCGATCGGGTGCTGATCGCGGTGATGGCGCGCGACGGCGACATGTTCACCCCCGGGTTCTTCGCCGCGCTCCGGGAGGTGACCGACGCGATGTTCTTCCTGCCGGGGGTCGACCGGACCCAGGTGCACTCGATCCTCACCCCCAACGTGCGCTTCATCGAGGTGGTCGAGGACGGGGTCGCCGCCGGCAACGTGCTGCCGGCGGACTTCGAGCCCACCGAGGCCGGGTTCGCCCGGGTGCGGGAGAACGCGGTCAAGGCGGGCATCGTCGGCCGCCTGGTGGCGAACGACTTCACCGGTGCGCTCGTCGCCGCCAAGCTCCAGGAGTTTCACCCCAACACCGGCGAGCGGCTCGACTATCTCGAGGTTGCGCGCGAGCTCGAGCGCATCCGCCGCGAGGCGAGCGCGGGCGGGGACGTGGAGGTGCGCGTCGACCTGCACGTCATCGGCTTCGCCAAGATGGTGGGCGACATCGCGGACGGGGCGATCCGGGTCATGACGTTCTTCGGGATCGCGTTCCTCGTCACCGCGCTCTTCGTCTACGCCTACACCCGTTCGGTCCGCCTGACCGTGCCGCCGCTCGCGTGCTCCCTCGTCGCGGTGGTGTGGCAGATCGGAGCCCTCACCGGGCTCGGATTCGGCGTCGATCCGATGTCCATCCTGGTGCCCTTCCTGGTGTTCGCGATCGGGGTGAGCCACGGGGTGCAGATGGTGAGCTCGGTCCGGGCGGAGGCGGCCGGCGGGGCGAGCGGGCTCGATGCCGCGCGGGCGAGCGTTCGCCGTCTCCTCTTGCCGGGCGCGGTGGCGCTTGCCTCCGACTCCGTGGGCTTCGTCACCATCTCGCTCATCGAGGTGCAGGTCATCAAGGAGATCGCGATCACCGCGAGCCTCGGGGTCGCCGCGATCATCCTCACCAACCTGGCCCTGCTGCCGGTGCTGCTCTCGTACGTCGAGGCGGGCGATGCGGAGCGGCGCCGGGCCCGGGAGCGCGACGATCTCCTGCGGCCGCTCTGGTCCCGGGTCGCTCGCCTCGCGCACCGCGGACCCGCCGCGGTGGTGATCGGCGTGTCCGTGGCGCTGCTCGGCGCCGGCGCGTACCTCGCCCCGGAGGTACGGGTGGGCGACGAGCACCGGGGAGTGCCGGAGCTGCGGGCCGACTCCGTGTACAACCTCGATTCCGCCGTCATCACCGACCGTTTCGACGTCGGGGTGGACGTGCTGACGGTGATCGCGGAGACCGTGGAGGAGGGCTGCATCGACTACGAAGTGATGCGCACCCTCGACGACTTCGAATGGCACGTGCGGAACGTGGACGGCGTCCAGTCCGTGCTCGGGCTCGCGGGGGTCGCCCGTGGCATCAACTCGATGTGGAACGAGGGGAGCCTCAAGTGGAGGACGCTCCCCCGCAATCACTACATGCTCGTGCAGTCCGTCTCGCCGGTGCCGACAGGGAGCGGCCTGCTCAACCTCGACTGCAGCGTGATGCCGGTGTCGATCTTCACCACCGACCACAAGGCCGCGACCATCGAGCGGGTCGTCGACGCGGTGAAGGCGTTCAACGCCGGGAACGCCAACCAGCGCATCGCGTTCCGGCTCGCGTCCGGCAACGTCGGGGTGATGGCCGCGACCAACGAGGAGGTGGAGGCGTCCCAGTTCCCGATCCTCGCCTACGTCTACGCCGCGGTCATCGTGCTCTGCCTGCTCTCGTTCCGCTCGGTGGCCGCGACGGCGTGCATCGTCGTGCCGCTCGCGATCGTGTCGCTCCTCGCCTATGCGCTGATGGCGCTCCTCGAGATCGGGCTCAAGGTCTCCACCCTGCCGGTGGTGGCGCTCGGGGTGGGAATCGGGGTGGACTACGGGATCTACATCTACGGGCGGCTCCGCACCCACCTCGCCGAGGGGCTCGACTTCGCCGCCGCCTACGAGCGCACCCTCGCCACCACCGGCGCCGGCGTGGTGCTCACCGGCCTTACCCTGGCCGCGGGGGTGGCGACCTGGATCGTGGCCCCGCTCAAGTTCCAGGCCGACATGGGCACGGTGCTGACGTTCATGTTCCTCGTCAACATGGTGGGGGCGGTGGTGCTGCTGCCCGCGCTCGGCGCGTGGCTGGTGAGGCCGGGAAAGGGGATGCGCGCTCCGGACCGCCCGGATCGGTAGGCCGGCCCGGCCGAAGGCGTGGTCCGCTTTCAGCAGACACGCCGATTTCCGAGCCCGGACTCCGCGACGAGGCGGGATGCCGACTCTCGAACGGCGCTGCCCGAGGGTGTATCGTCATCCGCGGGTCGACCCGGCATGGGGACGTGGGACCGGTGAGCGAGTTTTCGAGGATCCTGGTGGCGAATCGCGGCGAGATCGCGATTCGGGTGCTGCGCGCGGCCAACGAGATGGGGAAGGCCACGGTCGCTGTCTTCGCCGAGGAGGACCGGCTCTCCCTCCATCGCTCCAAGGCCGACGAGTCCTACCGCATCGGCGAGGGCCTCGGCCCCGTCACCGCCTACCTCGCGGTGGACGACATCATCGGGGTCGCGGTCGAGACCGGGTCCGACGCTATCCACCCGGGGTATGGGTTCCTCTCCGAGTCGCCGGAGTTCGCGGAGGCCTGCGCCGCGGCCGGGATCGCCTTCATCGGGCCGCGGCCCGAGACGCTCCGCCGGCTCGGCGACAAGGTCTCCGCGCGGGCCATCGCGGCGGCGGCCGGCGTGCCGACGGTCCCCGCGACGGATGCCCTGCCCGCGGACCCCGCGGCGGCGTTCGACTCGGTGCGTGCGGTCGGCTTCCCCGGGATCCTCAAGGCGAGCTGGGGCGGGGGCGGGCGCGGGATGCGCCTGGTCGAGAATCCGGAGGGGTTCGAAGCGGCCCTGCTCGCGGCGCGGCGCGAGGCGTCCGCTGCCTTCGGCAAGGACGACATCTACTTCGAGCGGTTCATCGCGCGGGCCCGGCACCTCGAGGTCCAGGTGCTCGCCGACACGAACGGCCGGATCGTCCACCTCTTCGAGCGCGACTGCTCGGTGCAGCGGCGCAACCAGAAGATCGTGGAGTGCGCCCCGGCCCCCGGCCTCGGCCCGAGGGAGCGCGAGGAGCTTGTCGGCTACGCGCTCGCCATCGCGCGCGAGGCGGACTACCTGAATGCGGGGACGGTGGAGTTCCTGCACGACCAGGGCACCGGGCGCTTCCACTTCATCGAGGTGAACCCCCGCATCCAGGTCGAGCACACCGTGACCGAGCAGGTGACCGGGGTGGACCTCGTCCGGGCCCAGATCCGCGTCGCGGAGGGAGCGGAGATCGGGGACGGGCCGGAGGCCGCCTGCCCGCCGCAGGAAGACATCGTGCTCCGGGGGCACGCGGTGCAGTGCCGGATCACGACCGAGGACCCCCTCGACCGCTTCATCCCCGACTACGGCCGGATCACCGCCTACCGCGTGGCGACGGGATTCGGGGTCCGCCTCGACGGCGGGACCGCCTACGCGGGCGCGGTCATCACCCGGCACTACGACTCGCTCCTCGAGAAGGTCACCGTGTGGGCGCCCACCCGGGCGGGCGCGATCGGCCGCATGCGGCGCGCCCTCAGGGAGTTCCGGATCCGGGGGGTCGCGACCAACATCGCGTTCCTCGAGCGCCTCGTCGGCGACGAGGCGTTCCGGGACGGCCGGGTCACGACCCGCTTCATCGACGACAACCCGGCGCTGCTGTCCTTCCCGCGCCCGCGCGATCGGGCGAGCCGGCTGCTCCGCTACATCGCCGAGGTCACCGTCAACGGCCATCCGGAGGTGGCGGGGCGCCCCCGGCCGCCCGTCCACGCGCAGACCCCGCGCCCGCCCCGCCGGACCGGGTTCGGGGGCGTGCGGTCCGACGGCGCCAAGGCCCTCCTCGATGCGCAGGGACCGGAGGCGGTCGCGGAGTGGATGCGGGGCGAGACCCGGGTCCTCGTCACCGACACGACGATGCGCGACGCCCACCAGTCGCTCCTCGCGACCCGGATGCGCACCCACGACATGCGCCGGATCGCGGACGCGTACGCGCACCACCTGCCGGACCTCTTCTCGCTCGAGTGCTGGGGCGGGGCGACCTTCGACGTCGCGATGCGCTTCCTCGGCGAGTCGCCGTGGGAGCGGCTCCACGAACTCCGCGCCCGCATCCCCAACCTCCTCCTCCAGATGCTGGTCCGCGCGTCGAACGCGGTGGGCTACACCAACTACCCGGACAACGTCGTGCGCGCCTTCATCGTCCGCGCCGCGGAGTCCGGCATCGACCTCTTCCGCATCTTCGACCCGCTCAACTGGGTCGAGAACATGCGGGTCTCCATCGACGCGGTCCGCGAGACGGGGAAGATCTGCGAGGCGGCGATCTGCTACACCGCGGACCTCCACGATCCGGGCCGCGCCCGCTACGACCTCGACTACTACGTGGCGATGGCGCGTGAGCTTCGCGACGCGGGGACCCACGTCCTCGGCATCAAGGACATGGGGGGGCTGCTCAAGCCGGCGGCGGCGCGCGAGCTGGTGGCGGCCCTCCGGGAGGAGACCGATCTCCCGGTCCACTTCCACACCCACGACACCTCGGGCGTCGCCGCGGCGAGCGTTCTTGCGGCGGTGGACGCGGGGGTCGATGCGGTCGACCTCGCGATGGACAGCCTCTCGGGGTTCACCTCCCAGCCCTGCCTCGGGTCGGTCGTCGAGGCGCTTCGCCGCCAGCCCCGCGACACCGGGCTGGACCCGGCCCGGATCCGGGAGTTCTCGGACTACTGGGAGGCGGTCCGGGCGCAGTACGCCGCGTTCGAGACCGACATGCGGGCCCCCGCCTCGGAGGTCTACCTGCACGAGATGCCGGGGGGGCAGTTCACGAACCTCCGCGAGCAGGCCCGCGCCCTCGGGCTCGCCGATCGCTGGCACGAGGTGGCGAGCGCCTACGCGGAGGTGAACCGCATGTTCGGCGACATCATCAAGGTCACCCCGACCTCGAAGGTCGTCGGCGACCTCGCCCTGGTGATGGTCTCGGGCGGGCTCACGCGCGCGGACGTCGAGGACCCGGGCCGCGAGATCGCGTTTCCCGAATCGGTCATCGGTCTCTTCCGGGGCGAGCTCGGCCGGATGCCGGGGGGGTTCCCGGAAGCCCTCTCGCGCAAGATCCTCAAGGGGGAGGCGCCGATGGACGGGCGCCCGGGCGCGGCGCTCCCCGCCGCGGACCTTCCCGCGGAGCGGGCGAAGGCCGAGGCGGCGACCGGCTGGACGCTCTCCGACGAGGAGCTCTGCTCGTACCTCATGTACCCCAAGGTGTTCGTCGACTACGCGGCGCACCGCACCCGCTACGGGCCGGTGTCGGTGCTCCCGACCGAGGCCTACTTCTACGGGCTGCCGCCGGGGCGGGAGATCACCATCGAGCTCGGGCGGGGCCTCACCCTCGTCATCCGGTGCCTCGCCATCGGCGAGACGGACGAGGAGGGCAGCGTGCGGGTGTTCTTCGAGCTGAACGGGCAGCCCCGGAGCGTCAAGATCGAGAACCGCGAGGCGGTCGCCACCGTCGCGCGGCTTCCGAAGGCGGACCCGGCCAACGCCTGCCACGTCTCCGCCCCGATGCCCGGAATGGTGGCCTCGGTGGCGGTGTCGGCGGGGCGTCCGGTGGTGGCCGGCGACCTCCTCATGACCATCGAGGCGATGAAGATTGAGACCGCCCTGCACGCGGAGCGCGACGGCACCGTCTCGGCCCTGCACGTCGCGCCGGGGCAGTCGGTCGACGCCAAGG
>JAJECB010000053.1 GCA_022822245.1 Gammaproteobacteria bacterium | reverse complement strand
TCCCGTAACACCAACACCACCCGATTCTTCTCCCTCCCCCGGCGCACGGGCGCGCCGGCTACCCGCCGGCCCGCCACTTGCCGGCGCGCCGGGCTCCTGCCCGGCACGCGTACGCGGGCGCCACCCGCCATCGCACTGCTTGCCGGCGCGCCACTCACCGGCTCGTCACCTGCCGGCGCGCCGGGCCGGTTCTCGCGGTAGCGGCCCTGCCCGGCACGCGTACGCGGGCGCCACCCGCCATCGCACCGCTTGCGGGCCCGCCACTCACTGGCTCGTCACTTGCCGGCGCGCCGGACCGGTTCTCGCGGTAGCGGCCCCGCCCTCCCGCTCGAGGCTGTCATAATCGTCGGTTCGCTGTGAAAAGAGTGAAACGCGGGGGTTCGCCCCGCTCCGTCGGAGCCGTTCTGGCGGCGGCGCTGATCCTGACGTTGATCTTCGTCGGGTCGCTCGTCGGGTTCGCCCACGACCATCCGGAGCCGACCGAGTCCCCCTGCCGGGTCTGCGAAGTCTCCGCGGGCGGGGCGATCATCGTTCCGGACCGCCCGGTGCTGCCCGTTCCCGCGCGCGAGGCCCGGAGCCTCCCCGAGGCTGGTTGTCCTGCTCCGGCGGCGCCGGCGGCGAGCCCCGGCGCGCCGCGGGCGCCCCCGGCCTGAACGGCTGGCGAATCCTCGGTCAGGAACCGGTCGGCCCCGCCGGCGGGCCTCTGGAAGGTCGGTTCCTCCTGCCACCCAGGCCTTACAGGAGGTCCGTGATGCCGCGGCGATCCCGCTCCCCCCTTCCGTCTCTCTCCCATCTTTCGCGGCGTCTCCCTGTGCGCCGCGCCCTTCTCGCCGCGGCGAGCGTCCTGCTGTTCGGTGCGACAGCCGGCGCCCATCCGCGGCTTTCCGGGACCGTCCTCATCGCCGAGTCCGGAGAACCGGCGGCGGACGCCGAAGTCCTGCTCCTCGAGACCGACCAGGTCGTCCACACCGACGAGGAGGGACGTTTCTCCTTCGACTTCGTGGAGCACATGGCGGCCTACACCGTTCATGTGGATCTCGGTTTCCTGAGCGCGGTCCGGACGATCGCGGTGGACCCGGAAGAGGAGGAAGCCGTCGAGATCAGCGAACCCATCGTCCTCGGGTCGCGGCACCGGATGCACGAGCGGGTCACGGTCACCGCCTCGGCGAGCGATTCCTCGCCGCTCGAGACCTTTGGCTCGGTCCACTCCATGGAGGGACTCGACCTCCAGAACGAATCGGCGCGCACCCTGGCCGAGCTGCTCGATGGTTCCACCGGCGTCGCGATGCGCAGTTTCGGGCCCGGCTCGGCCCGGCCGATCGTGCGGGGCTTCGATGGCGACCGCGTTCTCATCATGGAAGACGGCGTCCGCACCGGCGACCTGGGGAGCCAGTCGGCGGATCACGGCGTCCCGGTGGATCCCCTTCAGGCGGAGCGCGTGGAAGTCGTGCGCGGTCCCATGACCCTGCTCTACGGATCCAGCGAGATCGGGGGCACGGTGAACGTGATCTCCATGGCCTCCCACCTCGCCCACTCACCTCCCCCGGGCTTCCGTGGCCAGGCGCTCGGCGACTATTCGACGGCGGATGAAGGCCGGCGCGGCGGCGTCCGGTTCCAGGCCGCGGGGAACGGCTGGTTCGCCTGGGGCGGCGGCAACTCGAATCGCACCAGCGACTACGAGTCCCCCGTCGGCGTGGTGGAGAACACGCACTCCTCCATGGACCAGGGCGAAGCCGGTTTCGGGTTGTTCGGCGACCGTTTCTGGTTTTCCGGGAGCACCCGGGTGGACGATGCCCGATACGGCGTTCCTTTCGCCGGGGAGTTCCACGGGGCCCACGACCACGGCGCCCACGGGGCCGAGGAAGCGGTCGAAGACGATGGCCACGACCACGGCCATGACCATGGCCACGATCACGGCGAGGAAATGATGGAGGAGGACGACCATGCGGACGAAGAGCTCCTCGTGGACGTCACCATGGACCGGCGGCAGTTCCGGACGGACTTCGGAGTGCGCGACCTCGGCATGGTCTTCGAAGAGGCGGAGTTCACGGTTCGCTACAGCGACTACGACCAGGACGAGGTGGAGACGTTCGTGGCTACCGGTGAGGAGTTCGTCGCGACCCACTTCGACAATCGCTCGGTCGTGTTCCGCGGCGAGCTGAAGAAGCCGGCGGGCCGGGTCACGAGTCGCCTGGGGGCGTGGGGTCATCTCCGCGAGTACGACGCGGCGGGGGAAGAGGCTCTCGCCCCCCGGACCGAGCAGAACGCGTTTGCCGTGTTCACCTTCAACGAGATCGAGACTTCCGGCCGGCTTTCCCTGCTGTTCGGCGCGCGGGTGGAGCGGAACGACTACGACGTCGGAGAACGCCTCGAAACCGGCGGGCACGACCACGGCCACGGGGAAGAAGCCCACGAAGAGGAGGAAGAGGAAGGACACGAAGGTCACGACCACGGCCATGACCACGGTCACGAGGAGGAAGAGGGCGAGCACGAGGAAGAGCGGGTTGCGCCCGCCGTCATGGACCGCGACTTCCTCGGCGTCTCGGCGAGCGCGGGAGCGCGCTACACGCTGAGCGATTCTCTGGCGCTCGTCGGCACCGCGAGTCTTTCCGCCCGCAGCCCGTCGCTGGAGGAGCTCTACAACTTCGGCCCCCATGTCGGGAACCTCGCGTTCGAGATCGGGAACCCCAACCTCGATCCGGAGCGGTCCCTCGGGTTCGAACTCAGCCTGCGTCAGAGCTCGGAGCTTCTGGCCGGCAGCGTGAGCGCCTTCCGCTACGACATCAACGACTTCATCTTCGGCGCCGCCCACGGCGAGGAAGAAGGCGGCCTCGTGGTCCTCGATTTCCTCCAGTCGGACGCCACCTACCAGGGCTTCGAAGCGGAAGGCCACCTGAACATCGGGCCCGCGGAACTGGTGGCGAACGTCTCCTATGTGGATGCGCAGCTCGGGAACGGGCAGTACGCGCCCCGGATTCCGCCGCTCGGCGGACTGGTTCGTCTGGATGTACCGGTTGGCCGCCTTCGCCTGGCGCCCCGGCTGCGGTGGACGGCTCCGATGAACCGCGTCTATTTCGGCGAGACGACGACGGATGGCTACGGAGTGCTCGATTTCACCGCTTCCTATGTCTTCGTCGGCCGCAGCACGACCTCGAACATCTCGCTGCGGGCCTACAACATCACGGATGCGGAGTACCGCCTCCACACCTCGCTGATCAAGGATCTCGCCGCCCAGATGGGCCGGGGGTTCCGGATCAGCTAC
>JAJECB010000477.1 GCA_022822245.1 Gammaproteobacteria bacterium | reverse complement strand
CCTTGGCTTGGTCAGTTCCGTCTTCGCACGATTCCCGGCCCGGTCCCGAGGGCATCCCGGGAGCGCGGCCTCCCGTCCAGCGGACGGCCAGGAACCCGCGGCAGTCCAGGTGGACTGGAAGCCCATGCTCCCGGGAATGCGGTTCGTGGCCGGATTCTCACCCCGACCCCGATTCCCGCGGTTCGTGGCCGTAAACCGCGCGGGCCTCGGCCTCGGAGACGATTCCGTCGTCGAGGTCGCGCTCGACCGCGGCCCGCGACCGCGTGCGCGGGTCGAAGTACCCGCCGCCCCCGGGGGTCCGTAGGTCGACGACGTCCCCCGGGTCGATGAAGACGGTCCGCTTCGGGTGGAGGGGCTCGCGGTCGTTCAGGGTCGCGCGTCCCGCGTGCCCGGCCTGCCCCCCCGCGAACCCGAGGGGCGGATGGCGGATGCGGTCGGCGCGCATCGCGACCCGAAGCGGCGCGTCCCCGAGCAGGCGGAATCGGAACTGCTGTCCCGGCCCGCCCCGGTAGCGGCCCGCGCCCGCCGAGTCGGGAATGAGCTCCTTCGTCTCCACGAGGATCGGCTTCTCGTTCTCGAAGATCTCGACCGCGGTGGTCGGCGGGTGGTCGGGGTAGGACACCACCATGCCGTCCTTGCTCGGTCGCGCCCCGATGCCGCCGTGGACGATGAGGATCTCGACGAAGCGCTCCCCGTGCCGGTTCACCCCGGAGAGCACCGGCACCCAGGTCGGAGCGGCGGAGTCCGCGATGACCCGGTCGGGCAGGATCGGCTCGAGGGCGCGGAACACGGCCGCCTGCACGTAGTGCGCGACGAGCACCCGGGCCCCGACCGCGGCCGGATACTCGGCGTTGAGGATGCACCCCGGCGGCGCGCTCACCCGGATCGGGGCGAGGCTTCCCGCGTTGATCGGGGAGTCGGGCCGCAAGGCGCACAGGAGGGCGTAGACGACGTCGGCGTACGTCCAGTTGAAGGTGACGTTGATGCCGCGCGCGGACTGCGGCGAGGTGCCCGCGAGGTCGACGGAGATGGCGTCGCCCTCGACGTCGACCCGCACCCGGATGGTGACCGGCGCCTCGTCACCGTCCGCCTCGACCTCGCCCCGGTACGTCCCGTCCGGAAGCCGGGCGAGAATGGCCCGCATCGCCCGCTCGCTCCGGGTGCGCATCTCGCGGCCGATCTCCTCGAGGTCCGGGAGGCCGGTGTCCTGGAGGAACTCCGCCACCCCCTTCTTCACCACGTTGTTGGAGGCGACCTGCGCCATGAGGTCCCCGACGACGATGTCCGGGACGCGCACGTTCGCGCGGAGGAAGCGCATGAGCTCCGCGTTCTCCCGCCCGGCCCGGAACAGGAACGTCGGCGGAATGATGAACCCCTCCTCGTGGATGTCGCTCGAGTCGCTCGAGAGGACCCGCCCCCCCACGTCGGGAGAATGGGCGCAGCACGCGGCGAAGCCGACGAGGCGGCGCCGGCGGAAGATCGGCGCGACCATGGTGTAGTCGTTGAGCTGCGACGCCCCGAGCCACGGGTCGTTCGAGAGCAGCACGTCGCCCGGGCGCAGGGTCGAGGGCGGATAGCGCTCGAGGAACGCCTTGACCTCGGTGGACATGACGCCGAGGAACGCGACCTCTCCCTGGCTCGGCTGCGCGATGAGGTTGCCGCTCGCGTCGAAGAGGGCGTTCGAGAAGTCGTCCGCCTCGGTGACGTTGCGCGAGAAGGCGGTGCGCTTGAGGGCGACGGTTCCCTGGTCCACGATGGACAGGAGGCGGTTCCACCCGATCCCGACTTCGGCGGCGTCGAGGGCGCTCACAGGTCGAGCACCAGGTTGCCGGCCGGGTCCACCGTCCCGCGGGCGCCGGGGGGAATGACGGTCGTGGATCCATCCTCCTCGACGATCGCGGGACCGGGGAGCCGCGCGCCCGCGGGGAGGCGGGCGCGCCGGTAGAAGGGAGTCTCCACGAACCCCTCCTCGAAGTACGCCGGCCGCCGCCCCGAGGGCTCCGCCGCTCTCGCTCTCCGCCCCGGGCGCCCTGCCGCCCGCGGTGGGGCCTTCAGGGTCGCGGGGGGCGGGGCCGAGACCGAGACCCGCCAGGTCACCGCCTCCGCCGGGACGCCGCGGATCGTCCGCCCGTAGCGCTGCTCGTAGGCGCGATGGAAGGCGGCTTCGACGGCGGGAAGGCCGCCCCGCGCGAGGTCTCCGGACGCGGGAAGAGGGACCGGCACCTCGTAGCGCTGATTGCGGTACCGCATGTCGACGTGGCGCACGACCTGACGGACGGCCCGATGGACGACGGGGCGGCTCCCCCCCGTTTCGGACCCGGCCTCCACCTCGTCGAGAAGGGCGTGGCCCTCGGCCTCGAGCTCGGCGAGGACGCGGTTCACCCGGGCGAGATCGAGGTGCTCGAGCTCGCTCTTGTACGAGGCCGCGAGGTCGAAGCGCGGGGGAGCGAGCACCGCCCCGAGGGCGGAGAGCACCCCCGGCTCCGGGGGCACGAAGATGCGGCGGATGCCGAGGGCGCGCGCGACCTGCGCGGCGTGGATGGGGCCGGCGCCCCCGAACGCGAGGAGGGCGAAGCGCCGGAGGTCCACCCCGTGCTCCGAGGCGTGGACGGCCGCCGCCCGCGCCATCTGCTCGTTCACCTGCCGGGAGACGGTCCACGCCGCCTCGATCGCCGGCATCCCGAGCGGGGCGCCGACACGCTCGTCGAGGGCCGCCTCCGCCGCCTTCGTGTCGAGCTTGAGCCGCCCCCCGAGGACGTACTCCGGGTCGAGGAAGCCGAGCACCGCGTCGGCGTCCGTCACCGTCGGCTCGACGCCGCCCCGCCCGTAGCAGGCGGGCCCCGGCTCGGAGCCGGCGCTCTTCGGCCCCACCGCCGGGAGCCCGAGGCTGTCCACCCGGGCGATGCTCCCGCCCCCGGCCCCGATCTCGATGAGGTCCACCACCGGGATCCGCACCGGAAGGCCGCTCTTGCGCTTGAACCGGGCGAGGCGCGCCGCCTCGAACTCCACCGTCACCTGCGGGGCGTGGTTGCGCACGAGGCAGATCTTGGCCGACGTGCCCCCCATGTCGAACGAGAGGAGGTTCCGCTGCCGGAGGGGCCGGGACAGCACCGAGGCCGCGTGGGCGCCCGCCGCGGGGCCGGACTCCAGCATCCGGATCGGGAACCGCGCGGCCGTCTCGGGGCTCATCGTCCCTCCCCGGGAGTTGACGACGGTGAACGCGCCCCGGTGCCCGGACGCCCGCAGCCGCTCCTTCAGCCCCCCGAGGTAGCGCGACACCAGGGGCTGGACGTAGGCGTTCGCGACGGTGGTCGAGAAGCGGGGGAGCTCCCCGAGCTCGGGCAGGACCTCCGACGAGGTCGAGACGGGCAGGCCCGGGGCGAGCTCGCGGACCCGGGCCGCGGCGGCCCGCTCGTTCGCCGGGTTCGCGTAGGCGTGCAGGAAGCAGACCGCGACCGATTCGACCCCTCGCTCCACGAGGAAGCGGATGGCCGCATCGGCGCTCTCGCCGCGGAGCGCCTCGATCCGTTCGCCGTCGCTCGCGGTCCGTTCGGCGACCGGGCGCCGCAGGGCCCTCGGAACGAGCGGCGGAGGCAGGTCGAGATGGATGTCGTAAAGGTCGTAGAGCTGTTCGTAACCGACCTCGATGACGTCGCGGAACCCGTGGGTCGTCAGCATCCCGGTGCGCGCGCCGGTGCGCTCGATGAGGGCGTTCGTGGCGAGGGTCGTCGCGTGGACGACGACCGCGACCCCGGCCGGATTGAGCCCTTCCTCCGCGAGCGCATCGGTGAGCCCGGCGAGCACCGCCTCGCTCGGGTCCTGATGGGTGGTGAGCACCTTCCGGGCCACCGAACGGCCCGTCTTCGGATCGAGAAGACAGATGTCGGTGAAGGTCCCTCCGATGTCCGCCCCCGCGACGACGGTTCGGGACCGCATCCTTCGGGTCACCGGATGACGCGGTCCACTGCGGGCCGCGGATCAGTGGGCCGCACGGGGTTCGCCCCGCCCCGCCGCTTCCGCCCGGGCGGCGAGGGCGGCGCGGATCCGTTCGACGCCCTCGCGGAGCGCCTCCGTCGAGCGCCGCCCGAACGCGATCCGCACGTGGTCCTCGCCCCCGGCGCCGAACGCCGAGCCCGGGAGGACCGCGACCTGCGCTTCGTCGAGGCAGAAGTCCGCGAACTCGCGGTCGTCCATGCCGGTCCCCGCGATGTCCGGGAAGCAGAAGAGCCCCGCCTCGGGCACCGGGCAGCGGATGCCGGGGATCGCGTCGAGGGCGCGAGCCACGAGGTCGCGCCTCTCCCCGAGCCCGGCCCGGATCCCGGCCCGGATCCCGATCCCGTCCCCCTCCGGTGCGCCGAGCGCCACCGTCGCCGCCCGCTGGGCCACCACGTTGGCGCAGGTCACCAGGTGCTGGTGCACCTTGAGCATGTTCGCGACGAGCGGGGGCGTGCCGTGCACGTAGCCGACCCGCCAGCCGGCCATCGAGAACGCTTTCGAGAAGCCGTTGAAGGTGAGGGTGCGTTCGGCCATGCCGGGGAGGGTCGCGATGCTGCGGTGCCGCGCGTTCGTGTAGACGAGGTACTCGAGGGTCTCGTCCGCGAGCACGAGGAGATCGTGGCGCCGGGCGGCGCCGGCGATCGCGTCGAGCTCGGCCTCTCCGAGGACGCGACCCGTCGGATTGTGGGGAGTGTTGAGGAGGATCGCCCGCGTCCGGGAGGTGATCCGCGCCGCGAGGTCGTCCCCGGTGAGCATCGGGCCGCCTCCGGTGCGCAGCGGAACGCTGACCGGCTCCGCTCCCGCGAGCCGGACGAGGGCGTCGTAGGTGACCCAGCCCGGAGTTAGGAGCAGCACCTCGTCGCCCGGGTCGAGGCAGGCCTGGGTCGCGAGCGCGATGCCCTCCTTGGTCCCGACGGTGACGATGAGGTGCTCCGGATCGGCGTCGATCCCGTTCTCCCCCCGGAGCTTGTCCGCGATCACCCGGCGCAGGTCCTCGAGCCCGGCGCTCAGGCTGTAGGTCATGTACCGGTAGTCCTCGTCGATCGCGGCATGGGCCTCGCGCTTGATCTCGGTCGGGGTGTCGAACTCGGGGGCGCCGGAGATGAGGTTGAGCACGTCGTGGCCCGACGCGCGCAGGCGCTTGATGCGGTCACCGAGGTCGATCGTCGCCGAGGGCACGAGCTCGCGCACGCGCTCCGATTCCCATTTCGCTTCCAACCGGCTCTCCCTCAGTCCGATGACGGGCCCGTCGCGGGCGGCGGCGCCTCGAAGCCTCCGCCCATGTAGAGCGTCTCGCCGCAGACATAGGCCATCGCGGGCGAGCAGAACAGGGCGATGACCTCGGCCACCTCCTCCGGGTCCGCCGCCCGCTGGCCGCTTTCGAGCCCGGCCCGCGGCGATCCGGCCGCGTCCATCGCCCATCGGCCCATGTCGGTTTCGGTGAGCGGCGGGGCCACCGCGTTGATGCGCACCCCGAGGGGCCCGAGGTCCCGGGCGAGGTTCCGGGTCATGGCGACGAGACCCGCCTTGGCCGCGGCGTAGGCCGGCCCGCCGGCCGAGACCGCGCGCGAGTTGAGCGCCCCGACGTTCACGATGACGCCCCCCGACGCCCGCAGCAGGGGCAGCGCGGCCGCGATGCAGTTGAACGGACCCTTGAGGTTGACGTCGATGATGCGGTGCGCGACCTCGACCTCCGCCTCCGGCAGCCGGTTCGGCGCGACGAGACCCGCGTTGTTCACGAGCACGTCGAGGCGACCGAACGCCCGTCCGACGGCGTTCACGGCCTCGGCGACCTCGGCCGGATCGGCGATGTCGGCGGCGACGACGAGGCTGCGCCGGCCAAGGCCCTCGATTGCCTCCGCGACCTCCTCGGCGAGACCTCGGCGTTCGTGACAGTGCACGCAGACGTCGGCCCCACGGGCGGCGAGGGCGACCGCGGCGGCCCGGCCGATCCCCCGCGATGCTCCGGTGACGAGGGCCGCCTTGCCGTCCAGGAACCGTTCCTGGACACGCGCCGCCTCCCCATCTCGAACCGGCCCCGGCATCTCGGTCAGCCCCCGAGATAGGAGCGAATGAGGTCCTCGCTCCCCCTCAGGGTGGCCGACGACTCCTCGAGCGCGATCACCCCGTTCTGGATGACGAACCCCCGCTCGGCGAAGTCCAGGCCGACATGGATGTTCTGCTCGACGATGATCACGGTGAGGGCGAGCTCCGCGATCACCCGCTGCATGACCTCGAAGAGCCGCTCGATCCACACCGGCGCGAGCCCTGCCGACGGCTCGTCGAGCAGGATGAGCCGCGGCGACCCCATGAGGGCGCGGGCGAGGGCGAGGGTCTGCTGCTCTCCCCCGCTCAGGGTCAGGGCCTTGAGCCGGCTCTTCTCCCGGAGCACCGGGAAGTGCTCCAGCATCTCCTCGATGCGGCCCTTGACCTGCGCGCGCGGCTCGCCCCGGCTCAGGCACCCGAGCTCGAGGTTCTCGTAGACCGTCTTGCGGCCGAAGAGCCTTCGGTCCTGCGGGATGTAGACGAGGCCTTCGTGCCAGCGCCGGTGGGCCGGCACGTCGTTGACGACCCGTCCCTCGTACCGCACCTCCCCCGATTGCGGCGTGAGGAACCCCGCGACCGCCTTCAGGATCGTGCTCTTGCCCGAGCCGTTCCCGCCGAGGATGCACACCACCTCGCCCGGGGTCACCTCGAGGCTGATGCCCTTGATGACGTCGACGGGTCCGTAGCCGAGGTAGAGGTCCTCAAGCGTGAGCATCCGCCGCCTCCCCCTCGCCGTGCGCCGTTCCCTCCCCCCCGCCGGCCTGCCGGCTGCGCGCCCGCGCCTGTCCGAGGTAGGCCTCGCGCACCCTCGGGTCTTCCTGCACCTCGGATGGGGTGCCGGACTCGACGAGGAGCTGCCCGGAGACGAGGACCGAGATCCGCTCGCAGAGCGACATGACGAGGTTCAGCACGTGCTCGACGAGGATCACGGTGACCCCGAGCTCCCCGTTGATGCGGCGGATGAGCTCCGAGACCTCGTCGATGCGGACGAGGCTCAGGCCCGCCGCCGGCTCGTCGAGGAGCAGCAACCGCGGCCGCGACACGACGGCCCGGGCGATCTCGACGAGGCGCATCTGCCCCCCCGAGAGCTCGTCGCCCTTGCGGTCCGCGAGGTCCTCGATGCCGACGAACTCCAGGGTCTCCCGGGCGCGGTCGACGGATTCGCGCTCGACGCGCCGGTAGCCCGAGGTGCGGAACGCGATGTCGAGGAGCGACTGCGGTCGGGTCGCGTGCAGGCCCAGCATCACGTTCTCGAGCACCGTGAGCTGGTTGACGAGGGCGACCCGCTGGTAGGTGCGCATCACCCCGTGGCGGGCCACCGCGTGGTTCGGCCAGCGGGTGATGTCGTCGTCGAAGAGGCGGATCGACCCCGCGCTGACGGGGTAGATGCGCGAGATGACGTTGAGGAGGGTCGTCTTCCCCGACCCGTTCGGCCCGATGATGCCGCGAAGCTGTCCGTCGGGGACATCGCAGGACACGCCCTCGAGGGCGCGGATGCCCCCGAAGTTGATCGACACGTCCTGAAGCGTGAGCGCCGCGGTCATGGCCGGTGCCGCCGTTCGCGAAGGGTCGGGAAGAAGTGCTCGATGAGGCCCGCGATGCCGCGCGGGAAGAACACGATCGTCAGGAGCAGGATGCCGCCGATCGCGAACTCCCACAGGCCCTTGAAGGCGCGGAGGATCTCGATGAGCAGGGTCATGATCGAGGCGCCGAGCACCGAGCCGAGGATGCTCGCGACCCCCCCGAGCGCGACCATGCAGAGCTGGACCACGAGCTGGAGGAGCCAGAAGTTCTGCGGGTCGATGAACTGGAGGGTGATCGCGTGGAGCCCGCCCGCGAAGCCGGCGAGAAGGCCGCTCAGCGCGAAGACCGCGATCTTGGTCCGGTACACGTTGATGCCGAGGGCGGGCGCGACCAGCTCCTGCTCGGCGAGGCACAGGAGCGCCCGCCCGAAGCCGGAGGCGACGAGGTTTCGCACGATCCACATCGCGCCGAGGAGGGTCAGCAGGGAGAGGTAGTAGGTCGCGAGGGTGTTCGGGACGGGCAGCCCGAAGTAGTTCGGGTGGGGGACGGAGAATCCGGTCGCGCCCCCGGTGATGAAGCGCGCGTGCAGGAACGACCAGTGCACGATGAGCACGAACGAGATGGTGATGATCGCGAGGTAGAGGCCTTTGAGGCGGAGGGCGGGGAGGGCGACGAGGGTCCCCACCCCGGCGGCGAGCAGCGCCCCGGTCGGCCACGCGATCCAGAACGACCAGTCCGCCCGGGTGACGAGGACCCCCATGGTGTAGGCGCCGAGCCCCATGAAGGCGACGTTCGCCTTCGCGAACTGCCCCGCGTAGCCCATGATGAGGTTGAGCGAGGTCGCCATGATGATGTTGATGATGAGGATGTTGAGGACGTGCACCTTGTAAAGGCTCACCATCCAGGGGGCGATCGCGAGCACCGCGATTCCCGCCACCGCGGCGTAGCGGAGAACGAGCTGGGGACGGTCCATGGCTTCCCGTGCTCTGCGTCGCGGCGACTCGCGGCCCGGGCGGGCGCCGCTAGACGCGGGTCTGTTCCCTGGAGCCGAAGAGCCCGCTCGGACGGATGAGGAGGACGAGGATGATCACCGAGAAGCCCGCGATGTCCTGGAACATCGTGCCGGCGTACCCGCTCAGCATCTGCTCGAAGATCCCCATGAGGAGCCCTCCGATGACCGCCCCCGCGAGGCTGTCGAAGCCGCCGAGCACGGCGGCGGCGAAGGACTTGACGAGGATGGAGAGCCCCATGTCCGGATAGACGAGGATGATCGGCGCCATCAACACCCCCGCGAGCCCGCCGAGGAGCGAGCCGAGGGCCCAGATCCAGAGGAAGACGAGCCGCACGTTGATACCGACGAGGGCGGCCGCGTCCCGGTCCTCGGAGACCGCCTGCATCATCTTGCCGTGCCGGGTGAGGGCGAAGAAGAGCCCGAAGAGCACCATGCACACCACCGCCACCCCGCCGAGCACGAGGTGCTGGCGCTGGATGAACACCCCCTGGATGATGAGAGGCTCGAACGAGAAGATCGGCGGGTAGGCGACGAAGTCGCCGCGGGCTCCGTAGGAGATCCGGACGACGCCCTTGATCATGAACGAGACGGCGATGGTCGCGATGATGAGGGCGAGGTCGCTCGCGTTCGCGAGCGGGCGGTAGGCGCCTCGCTCGATCAGGATCCCGAGCACGGTGGTGACGAGGACCGCGAGGGTGAGCGCCCCCCAGTAGCCGAGCCCGTTCGCGGTCAGCAGGTAGCCGACGAACGCGGCGGTCGCGAAGATCTCGCCGTGCGCGAAGTTGACGGCCCGCGCCCCCTTGTACACGACGACCATGCCGAGGGCGACGAGCCCGTAGATGCTGCCGAGGGCGATGC
>JAJECB010000281.1 GCA_022822245.1 Gammaproteobacteria bacterium | reverse complement strand
GCAGCATCAGGTGCGGAAAGTCGACGTTCCACTCGTGCGGCGGGACATAGGGACACTTGGTCATGTAGCACAGATCGCAGAGGTAGCACTGCTCGACGACCTTGCCGTAGTCGGACCGGCTGACCCCGTCCACTTCCATCGTCTCGCTCTCGTCGACGAGATCGAACAGGGTCGGGAAGGCGTTGCAGAGGCTCACGCAACGCCGGCAACCGTGGCAGATGTCGAAGACCCGCTCCAGCTCCGAGAAGAGGGCCTCCTCGTCGAAGAACGCCGGGTTGCGCCAGTCGATGGGATGGCGGGTCGGCGCCTCGAGGCTTCCCTCGCGGACGCCCTCTCGAACCCCGCCGCCGGCGAGCGGAGGCGCCGCGGCGGCTCGGGAGCCCGCCGCGGGGGTGCCGCTCGCCGCGCCTTCGGCCGCCATCTCGTCTCTCCTCGAGCCCGAGCGGCGGCCGGCGCCGCCGCTACGCCGGCTCCGGCCCGTCAGCCATCCAGCCCGTCGAGGGCCCTCTGGAAGCGGTTGGCGTGGGATCGCTCGGCCTTCGCGAGAGTCTCGAACCAGTCCGCGATCTCCTCGTGCCCCTCGTCGCGGGCAGTCTTGGCCATGCCCGGGTACATGTCCGTGTACTCGTGGGTCTCGCCCGCGATCGCGGCCTTGAGGTTGTCGGAGGTGCCGCCGATCGGGAGCCCGGTCGCCGGGTCGCCGACCTCCACCAGGTAGTCGAGGTGGCCGTGGGCGTGTCCGGTCTCGCCCTCCGCGGTCGAGCGAAACACGGCGGAGACGTCGTTGTAGCCCTCGACGTCCGCCTTCGCGGCGAAGTAGAGGTAGCGGCGGTTCGCCTGCGACTCGCCCGCGAACGCGTCCTTGAGGTTCTGTTCGGTCCTGGACCCCTTGAGTGCCATGGTGTCTTCCTCCTGGGTGGGTTGGTTGAAGGCAGGTCTCGGATGGACGGAGAGCATACGGGTTGCTCATCCATAGTCAAAACCGTTCCCGGTTGCGTACGCGTGGAAATTGGGGTCGAAACGGGATTTCACAATCCTCGCGCGGTTCACTCGCCCGAACCCGGAACCCCGCTCCGACTTCGAGGTCCTCGACCGGGCCCGACCAGTCCCGTCGCCGCTCCCGCCCCGGCTTCCCGGCACGCGGACACTGCCCCGTTCCCCGGTCAGATCATCCGGAGGCGGTCGCGAACCTCGAAGATGAGGGCGTCCGCCGCCGCCCCGATCCGCTCCGTGCGGTCCTCCGAAGCGCGCGTGCACACCTCGAACGCACCGTCCGTGATGGCCTGGGTGAACGTGATGAGGGAATCGTACGCGGCCTCGTTGGACCGGCCCGGGGTCAGCCGCCCCAACTCGCGCCCGTCCCGCGCCCGGGTGCGCTTGATCTCCGAGGCGAGCTCCCGCGCGCCCCCGTCCTCCTCCGGCCGGAGCCAGTACCGGATCCCGAGGTTCTCGAGCTGCCGCACGTCGCTCTCCACGCGGTACAGCCGCTCCTGGCGCGCCTGGCGGCGGTTGGCGGCGGAGGTATAGAGGTGGCTCGGCACCGCCGCGATGAGGACCCCGAAGGTGATGAGGATGAGGTCGAAGACGAGGTCCATCCACGGACCGTCCATCGCCGTGCTCCGGCCCGGTCCGCGTCAGGCGCGGGCGTGCGCGTCGGCGTCGTCGATGTACGACCAGATCTCCCGCACGAGGATCGCGTCGCGGCTCTCCAGCCGCAGCTTGCGGTGCAGCTCCTCGGGGGTAAAGCCCCCGCCCCCGGTCCCGGGACGCACGAGCCCCCCGAACGCCTCGCTGAGGAACGACGAGCCGTAGCCCTCCGCACAGTCGAGGTGGAGGACCACGACGTCCTCCTCGGCAAGGGCGGGCCGCAGGGTGTCCTCCCGGAACGCTTCCCCGCACCAGGGCCCGTCGTCGCGGGACCGGCCGCCCGGACACGGCGAGAAGTCACGACCCATCTTGATGGTCCGCATGGATGCTGCCCCCTGGCCGCGCGGCGCGTTCGCGGTAACCCGAGCCCCGCGGCCGACCTTGGCCTCCCGGTTCCATATTGGGGTCGCACCCCGGCCAATGCAAGCGCCCGCCCGGCGACGCCGCGTCGCTCCGTGACCCCCGGAGCGGGGTCGCGGCGGTTGCATGGCCGGCCGCATTCGTCGAAAGTTGCGATCCGGAAATCGAACCGGTTTCCGATTCGTGAAGGAGGAAGACCATGCGCCTGCCAATCCTGCTGCTCTCCGCGTTCATCTGCACCGCCACCGCCTCGGCCGAGACGAGCATCCAGTTCTCGAACGACTGGAAATGGGAGGGGCCGAATGCGCCCGTGCTGCTCGCTCTCGATCGCGGCTGGTACACCGAAGCCGGCCTCGACGTCAGCGTGGACACCGGCCAGGGCTCTCGGGAGGCCCTCCCCCGCGTCGCCTCCGGCACCTGGCAGATGGGCTCCGCGGACATCAACTCGCTCATCAAGTTCCGGGACCAGAACCCGGACATCCCCCTCATGGCGATCATGACGATCTACAACGCCCCGCCGTTCGCGATCATCGGCCGCAAGTCGCTGGGGGTGATGGCGCCGAAGGACCTCGAGGGCAAGATCCTCGGCGCTCCCGCTCCGGACGGCGCTTACGCCCAGTGGAAGGCGTTCGTGAAGGCGAACGGCATCGACGCCTCCAAGGTCACCATCGAGAACGTCGGCTTCCCGGTCCGCGAGCCCATGCTCGCGGCGGGCAAGGTGGACGCCATCACCGGCTACTCCTTCTCGTCGTTCATCAACCTCAAGGCGAAGGGCGTGGGCGAGGAGGACATCTCGCTCATTCTCATGCGCGAGCACGGCCTCGATCTCTACGGCAACGTCATCATCGTCAACCCGGACTTCGCGAAGGACAACCCGGAGGCGGTCAAGGCGTTCGTGGCGGTCACCGTGCGCGCCTACCTCGAGACGGCGAAGGATCCCGCGGCCGCGGTCAAGCACGTGCTCAACCACAACGACGTGGCGCGCGAGGAGGTGGAGCTCGAGCGGCTCCAGATGGCGCTCGCGCAGAACATCATCACCGACGAGGTGCGCGCGAACGGATTCGGCGGGGTCGACATGGAGCGCCTGGAGCGGTCCATCGACCAGATCGCGGATACCTACGAGTTCACCAACCGGCCGACGGCGAGCGACGTGTTCGACCCGCAGTACCTGCCGCCCGAGGCGGACCGGATGGTGCCCTGAAGACCGGCGCGCGTCCTCGACGTCCACCGTAACGGACGGCGGTCATGGCCGAGCCGTTCATCGACGTCGAGGACGTGGCGCATCGCTACCGGCCGCACGGGGCGGTCGAGGGCACGCTGGCCGTCGAGGGGCTGACTCTCTCGGTCGCCGAAGGGGAGTTCGTTGCCGTGGTCGGGCCGTCCGGCTGCGGCAAGTCCACCCTCATGAAGCTCGTCACCGGGCTCCAGTTCCCGTTCGCGGGCGATGTGCGGGTGGCCGGGAACCCGGTGACGGGTCCGGTCAACATCGCGGGCATGGCGTTCCAGAACCCGGTCATGCTGCCGTGGCGGACGACGGCCGCGAACGTGCTCCTGCCGATGGAAATCGTCCAGCCGCACCGGCGAGACATCCGCCGGAACCGCTCCTCCTACACGGAACGGGCCGACGCGCTGCTCGCATCCGTCGGGCTCGAGGGGGCGGGGGAGAAGTTCCCGTGGCAGCTCTCCGGGGGCATGCAGCAACGCGCGTCGCTCTGTCGGGCGCTCATCCACGACCCGAAGCTCCTCATGCTCGACGAGCCGTTCGCGGCCCTCGACGCGTTCACCCGCGAGGAGCTCTGGTGCGTCATCCGGGACCTCCAGGCGGAGAAGGGCTTCACCACCGTGCTGGTGACTCACGATCTTCGCGAAGCGGCGTTCCTCGCCGATCGCGTCCTCGCGATGAGCGCGCGGCCGGGTCGGATCCTCGCCGAGCGGGTCGTGGACCTGCCCCGTCCGCGTGACCTGGAAGTGCTCTACGACCCGGAGTTCGTCGACATCGTGCACGAGCTTCGCGGTCACATCGCCCACGCGAGGAGCTGAGCGGGATGCGACTCAACTGGGTGACGGCGGCGCCGTGGCTGTGCACCATCGGGCTCTTCGTGCTCTGGGAAGGAGCGGTGTGGGTGCTCGACGTCGCACCCTACGTGCTGCCCGCGCCGAGCCTCATCGCCATCGCCTCCGTCGAGTTCGGCGGGGCGCTGTGGAACAACTCGATCCAGACCCTGTGGACCACCCTCGCGGGATTCGGCATCGCGGTCGCCTTCGGGCTCGCCCTCGGGCTCTTCGTAGGCTGGGACCGCACCATCTACGCGGGGCTCTACCCGCTCATGGTGGGCTTCAACTCCATCCCCAAGGTCGCGGTCGTGCCGATCCTCGTAATCTGGTTCGGCTCGGGCTGGCTTCCCGCGGTCCTGACCGCGTTCCTCATCTCCTTCTTTCCCATCGTGGTCAACGTGGCGACGGGTCTCGCCACCATCGAGCCGGAGATGGAGGACGTGCTGCGCGCGCTCGGGGCGAAGAAGCTCGACATCATGCTCAAGGTCGGCATTCCGCGGGCGCTCCCCTACTTCTTCGGGTCGCTCAAGATCGCCATCACCCTCGCGTTCATCGGCTCGGTGCTGTCCGAGACGCAGGCGGCAAACCACGGCCTCGGCCACATGATGCTGATCGCCCAGGCCAACTTCGAGGTGCCGCTGGTCTTCGCGTGCCTCATCGCGCTCGCCATCGAGGGGATCGGGATGTACGCCATCATGGCGTGGCTGGAGATGCGAATGACCGGCTGGGCCCACCGCTCCGGCTTCTCGGCGCAGTAGCCGGCCGCCGCTTCCCCGGCGCCCGCATCCAACGCCGGCCGCTCAGGCTTCGTCGCCCCACACGGAGCGGGCGACGGCGACGACACGCCCGAGCTTGCGCCGCTGGATGTCGGCGGTGATCGGGTTTCCGCCCACGGTGCTCGCGAAGCCGCACTGGGGGCTCACCCCGAGCCGATCGAGGGGGGCGTGCCGCGACGCCTCGTCGAGGCGACGGGCGAGGTCGGCCTCGCTCTCGAGCACCGTCGACTTGCTGCTGACGAGGCCGAGGATCGCCCGCCGGCCCTCCGGCAGGAAGCGGAGCGGCTCGAATCCCCCGGCCCGCTCCCCATCGTACTCCAGGAAAAACGCGTCGACGGCAAGCTCGTTGAACAGCCTCTCCGCGATGGGCTCGTAGCCCCCGCTCGCGAGGTGCTTCCCCCGATGATTTCCGCGGCAAAGGTGGAGCCCCACCACCAGGTTCGCCGGCCGGCCCGCGAGGGCGTCGTTGATCGACGCGAGATAGAGGTCGATGAGCGCATCCGCGTCCTCGCCGTCGCGCGCGAGGCGCCCGCGGATGTCGGGATCGCACAGCATGACGAGCGGCACGTCGTCGAGCTGCAGGTAGCGGGCGCCCCGGGCCGCAAGCTCGGTGATCTCCTCCCGGTAGACCCTCGCGAGATCGGAGAAGAACTCGGCGGGATCCTCGTAGGTCCCCGGGGTGAACGTGTCCCGGCCCCGCCAGAAGTGGAAGGTGGGCGGAGAGGGCATGGTGACCTTCGCGGTGGCGCGGGCGACGCCCGCGAGGAAGCCGAACGCGGGGCCGCCGATGCTCTCTCGCCGCCGCACCCGGCCTTCCACTTGCGGAGCGAGAAAGGAAGCCTCCTCGCCGGAATCGTCGCGGAACCGGTAGATCGCCGCCGCGGTCCCGAGTCCCGCCACCGGCCCGAGGAAGTGTCCCCAGTAGGACGCCCGCCGGAATTCGCCGTCGGTCACCACCTGGAGGCCGATCTCCTCCTGGAGCGCGACGACCTCGCGGATGCACTCGTCCTGGGCCCGCCGAAATCGGGCATCGTCGATCTCTCCGGCGGACCACGCGCGGAATGCGGCGGTGAGCGACGCGGGCCGAAGGAGGCTGCCGATATGCTCGGCGCGGTACGGTGGGCCGTTCATCTTCGCTCCTCTCGTGGCGGTCTTCGCCGTTGGCTCGCGGCGGGGAGGCACCCCGGCGCGCATCACCCCTCACGTGACAATGGGGCCACGGTATAACATGGTGGGATGGAAGCGGTCGAAGAATCGGTAGCGTTCGACGCGCGTGGGCTTGCGCAAGGTCCGCCGCTCGAGGCGGCGCGCGCCCTCGTTCCCCTCATCGAACGGGAGGCGGCCCGGATGCACGAGGAGCGCGAGCTCACCCCGGAGGTCGCGACCGCGCTCGCCGACGCGCGCCTGTTCCACATGTTCGTCCCGCGCTCCCTCGGCGGCCGGGAGCTCCCCCAGCCCGAGTACCTCCCGGTGGTGGAGGCGCTCGGCTACGCCGACGCGAGCACCGGATGGTGCGTGAACCAGGGCGCGGTGTTCATGACCACCTCCGCGTTCATCGACCGGGGAGCGGCGGAGGAGATCTGGGACAGCCCGCGCACCGTGATCGCGAACGGCCCGTCGCCGACCGCCCTCGCGCGCCGGGTGCCGAACGGCTACCGGGTGACCGGCCGCTGGAGCTTCTCGAGCGGATTCCCCCACGCTACCTGGCTCGCCGGGCTCTCGGTGCTCGCCGACGAGCAGGGGGAGCGCCTGCGCGGCCCCAAGGGGGAGATGGTCGTGCGCCACATGATCTTCCCCAAGTCCGAGGCGACCGTGCACGACACCTGGAACACGCGCGGCCTCCGGGCGACCGGAAGCTACGACTTCGAGGTGAAGGACATCTTCGTCCCGGAGGAACGCACCGTCTGGACCTACGGCGACGCGGTGAAGGAGCCGGGCCCCCTCTACGCCTACTCGATGGTCCTCCTCTTCGCGTGCGGCTTCGCTTCGGTCGCCCTCGGGGTGGCCCGCGCCGGGCTCGACGCGTTCATCGACTTCGCGGGCGGCAAGCTCCCCCGGGGGGACCGCACCCGGCTCGCGGACAAGCAGGTGATCCAGTCTCAGGTCGGGGCGGCGGAGATGAAGTGGCGCTCGGGGCGCTACGGCCTGCACGGGGCGGTGCGCGAAGTCTGGGACCGGGTCTCGGCGACCGGGCGGTTCGAGATCGCGGACCGCGTGGCCCTCCGGGGTGCGGCGACCCACGCCATCCACCTCGCCAAGGAGGCGGTGGACATCGCCTACGAGGCGTGCGGCTCGGACGCCATCTTCGAGCACCACCCGATCCAGCAGCGCTTCCAGGACATCCACACCATCACCCAGCACCTCCAGGGCCGGCGCGCCCACTACGAGACGATCGGCCAGCTCGTCCTCGGCCTCGAGCCGGACCGGCAATGGCTGTAGCCGGGACTCGCCGGCCGCACGGCCGGGGCCGCGGCGGCATCCGCCTTCCGGCCCCTTGACCCAACCCGAAACGACAAAGGGAGAACCAGGACCGATGAAGATCGGCATCTACATCTTCGCCACCGACTACACGATCCGGATCGACGAGCTCGCCCGCGAGGCGGAGCAGCGCGGCTTCGAGTCGCTGTTCATCCCGGAGCACACCCACATCCCGGCGAGCCGCCGGAGCCCGTGGCCGGGCGGGCCGGAGCTCCCCCGGGAGTACTGGCATACCCTCGATCCCTTCGTAGCGCTTGGGGTCGCTGCGGCCGCCACCAGCACGATCCGTCTCGGCACGGGGATCTGCCTTCTGACGGAGCGGGACCCGATCGTCAACGCGAAGGAAGTGGCGACCCTGGACCTTCTGTCCGGCGGGCGCTTCGAGCTCGCCATCGGGGCGGGGTGGAACGCGGAGGAGATGGAGAACCACGGCACCGCCTTCGCGACCCGCTTCCGGGTGATGAGCGAACGGGCGCGCGCGATGAAGGTCATCTGGGCGGAGGAGGAGCCGGAGTTCCACGGCGAGTTCGTCGACTTCGACCCGATCTGGTCCTGGCCGAAGCCGGTCCAGAGCCCGAACCCGCCGATCCTCGTCGGCGGCGAGACCGACTACACCCTGCGCCGGGTGGTCGAGTGGGCGGACGGCTGGTTCCCGCGCGGGCGCGGGGGCTTCGACCCGGCCGAGGGCATGGCGCGCCTGAAGCGGGTCGCGGACGAGGCAGGACGCTCCATGGACACCATCAACGTCTCGCTCTTCGGCGTGGACCCGAACCGCGAGGCGCTCGACCGGGCGGCGGAAGCCGGAGTGACGAGGGCGATCCTCGGACTGCCGTCGAACGATCGGGACGACGTGATGCGCCGCCTCGACCGCCACGCCGGACTGTTGTAGCGCGACCGGACCGGGAAAGCGCCCGGGCGGCGGAGGTCGCCGCCCGGGACCTGATGCAGCAACTCAGCCGAGGGTGCCGGTGGCCGCCGCCCGCGCGGGCGCGAAGCGCGGCATCACCTCCTCGGCGAGCCGCGTGAGGGACCGGCGGCAGAACTCCGGGTCGTCCCACTCGTGCGCGGTGACCGTCAGCACGCCGAAGTCTCCGACCGTGTCGCGGAGGGCCGCGATCTTCTCCGCTACCGTGTCGGGCGACCCCCAGGCGACCATCGAGCGGGCGATGTCGGTCCAGTCCGGCGCCTCGTCGCCGGTGTGCCCGTCGGGGTAGAGCAGGTGGAGCGCCCCCCGGTTGCGGAACCCGGCGATGGTATAGGCGAACCAGTACGCCATGGCCCCGTCCGGATCGACGAGGTAGTCCTCCGCCTCCGCGTCGCTCGAGCCGACGATGACGCTCCGCCCGACCCGCCAGATCCCGGGGTCGGGACGACGGCCGGCCGCCTCGCACCCGGCCGCGTACTTCTCCCAGTGTTCGCCGATGTAGCGCGGCTGCACGAGGTTCGCCCCGGAGATGGGGATCCAGCCCCGCTCGCCCGCGAGGTAGGGGCTGCGAGACCCCGG